>NZ_JBQSVM010000015.1:0-75563 GCF_052376235.1 Psychrobacter sp. AOP7-A1-24
ACACATACACAACGATTTTTCGAATAAATACGAGCCAGTGCCGATTTTTTTTGATAGGCACTTACACTCTTATTTTTATGTAGTAGTGATAGCGTAGTATGGATAATATGAACAATGTTATCCATACGGCTATGACTTAACACACTATCTGCGCGATCTAGATTGGACAAAACAAGATCAGGCTTACCAATGTATTTTGAGACGTATCTATCCACCATGATTGAAAAGAATTTATCACGACGCTCTAGTTTTGGTATTAACTTATAACGCTTGAAATTAAGAAAATGATAGTTCAACTTTGGATTAATCTCGTACTCTATTCTAGGCTTAAACCTTAGAATATGTACATCATAACCTAACTCATGAAAACCCTGACCCAATGTCAATACAACACGTTCAGCACCACCACCTTGCAGACAATTAATGACCAAAAGTACTATCTTTTTATCTTCTTTAGCTGCTTTTTTTCTTGTTTTAATCACACTATTAATCATTTTAAATTTTCTTAGCAACGAATATTTTGGTTATAAAAATAGCTGAGACTATTGAGTAGTCATACCGACTTGTTCAGTGAACTCTACATATTTTGCTGCTATTTTAACTGGTAGTAACGATTCATCGAATGGCGCATGAAACGCTTGCGGATTATTCATAGCCTGACGCATTTTTTTGGCAATGGCATCAACATCGTCCATTGGCATTAAATTATGTTCAGGCAATAACTCACTTGGACCTGATGGACATTTGGTACTGATAACAGGCGTACCTAGTACAAGAGCTTCAGCAATAACCAAGGCAAACCCTTCCCAATCAGAGGTCAATATTTTGAACTGCGCATGCTTGATATAAGGGAAAGGGTTATCTCGAAAACCTAAAAATATGACTTTGTCTGTTAGATTCAACTCTGTCACTAGCTCCTCTATCTCACTTTTGTGCTTGCCTTGACCTAAGAGTAATAACGGCATAGATTGATCTGTTTTTGCGTAGGCCTTTACCAATACATCATGGCGCTTGGCATCCTTAAAGCTACCGACATGAATGATATAGTTTTGATATTCAGGGACAAAAGCATCAGCCTGTTGTTGAATACTGTCTTTATCAATTGGATTATGAATGGCAGTGGTTGGCGTGATGTGACCAAAGCTCTTGATAAAATCTTTTTGAGCGCCCTCACTTACACAAACACACGGATGCTGAGCATATATCTCCACCATTCTTTGCTTCAGTTGCTCAGCATCATGATTTTTATTAAACTTGTAGAGTAGTGATACTGTGTTATGAATAATATAGGTGATATTAGGCAGTTTGCTGCTACTTAAGATACTATCCGCACGATCTAGATTGGACAGTATGATGTCAGGCTGGCCGATATGTTGCAAAACGTATTTATCAACAGCGCGTGCAAAAATGCTATCACGCCTTTGTGCGCCCGGTATCAGTTTGTAGGGCTTAAACTTTAGTACATGATAATTAAGGTTTTGGCTCAAATCGTACTGTACTAGTGGCTTGAATCTCAGAATATGCACTTCATACCCTAATTCATAAAACCCTTGCCCCAATGTCAATACAACACGTTCAGCACCGCCGCCTTGTAAACAATTAATAACGAGTAACGCTATTTTTTTATGCTGCTTCATAAATGATAACCTATGGAGTAGATCTTTGTATTCTTAAAAGAAATTATCACTGTTTCACTAAAAAACTAGCGTTTGAACAGCTTCGAAAAAAACGATTTGGAAGCCTTTGGACGAGTCACTTTATTGCCAATATATCCTTGTTGCGACTTCTTTGGAAAACTTCCAAAAGGCTCAATTCGATAGTTTTCTAGATCATATCCAGCAGCAAGTGCCTCATTATAATACTCATCAAAAAGGTCGACCAAATCTTGTCTCGGATGTGGCATCACTTCGCCATCAAACCAATGCTCGACCCCCTCCTCTCTTACTCTAGGCAACGCATATTTATGACTGAATTGCGTACCCATATCTGAATAGTGCAATATTTTCATTTCTTCGACTGCTAAGTTTTCACCATCTATACAGTTATAACTGTTTTGATAAGGCTCAATCAGCTGTTTATTTTTTTTGAATACAGCCATCATCTCTTTATGGCTTTTGGGATCTTTCCTAAGCTTTTGTACTGGCAGAACAATGTTCTTTGCAGCGTCACAGTCCCATACGCACGTGCATAGTCGTGTCATGTCAGCATTTGTCTTAGCCGCTACTATAGACTGCCCTTCGATAGGATGTTCCCACAGCTTCACTAAATCATCTAGAATAACAACATCAGCATCCATATATATAGCGCGACCAGAGTAATTGCAATACTCCGGAATTGCCCATCTAAAACCAGAGAAAGGTGTTGACCATTTGGTAGTATCCCAGCCTTTACCTGTCTCAGGATTTGAATACCAGTAGCTATTAGGGTCGCGCGATAACTGCATCCACACTATTTCCACTGGTATGCTGGTATGTTTATGAATACTATAATCTAGAACCATCATCTGCTCTAAATCACAGTTATTTGGGTCGCAGCCAACAAAGACTCTGATGGTATCAGTTGTTTTCATAATTCTATCCATTCACTGGGTAATGTCTCTATCCTTATAAATATAAGGATAGAAAACATCAATACTAATATCTGCTAAGACAATAATAACTACAAAGTTAAACCTACTCTTTCCAGTATTTCTCAATCCAACCTACTGGCAAGATAAAATGGCGCAAATGGCGCAATGGGCGTTTCAAGTTTTTAGGCTCAGTGAGTTTTCTTAGATGGTCTTTAGCATTGTTGGCAGCGTTTTTATTGTATTTGCCTTCAATAGCATGCGTAGGATACAAATCACCTGGAAAAATGACAATACGAGCGCCTTTAGGAATCTTCGGTTCTTTAATGTAGTTAAGCGGAAATGGTTGGCGACATTTACGTCTAAAGTGTGCCACCCAAGCTTTTGGAAATAGTTTTACACCGCCTGGTGCATTGCGAGTGACAAAACGCTGCTCAAAACGATATTCATCAGCGATACCTTGTGGATCAGCTTTGAATTTCTCTTGGAGTGAAACAAGTGACCCTATCTGAAATCTAAAGCAAGAGGTCTGTCCTAAGCGCTCTAGTGGATTACTTGGATTGTAAGACAAGATGACATCATCTGGCTCGCCATATTCGAAAAAAGGATCGAGACTATCAACTATAATCACATCCAAATCTACAAATAATACAGTTCCTGTTAAATTACCAAGCTTTTCACCCCACAAGCGAGATTTTGGCCATTTTCCCAATGTATTGGTTGGCATAGTGACATCTAATGGTGGCAACTCTTGACATTCAATTTCTGGACGTACGTCAGTCGTATCATCGGTAAAACATACGAAGCGAAACGGTGGCGTAATATTACGAGATACCATACCATATAGTTTATTGGCGTAATCAGCACCGTACTTCGTACCCCATTTGATACAAATAATTTGTTTGATGTTTTTATTATCGGCTGCACTAAAATCTATTGGCATTGACTGCTCACTTTGATCGTATGAATAAATATGATGGCTATATTAGCATAAAAAAAAGACTGAACAATTATGTTCAGCCTTTTTGGTCTTTAAAGTAACGGCATTGTTAATCGATAAAGCTTAACCAGTCCATATATTTCTCATTACGACCATGAACGACATCAAAGTATAAAGTCTGCAATTTTTCAGTGATTTCCCCGCGGCCACCATTACCGATGATACGGTCATCATATTCACGGATAGGCGTAACTTCAGCAGCAGTACCTGTCATAAATATCTCGTCAGCTAAGTAGAACTCGTCACGAGTGATACGACGTTCGATGACATTGATACCTAGATCAGCCGCGAACTGCAAGATAGTACGACGAGTGATACCATCTAACGCGCCACCTGATAGGTCTGGCGTATGTAACTCACCATTTTTTACCAAGAATAAGTTCTCGCCTGCGCCCTGACATACAAACCCTTGTGGGTCCATCAAGATAGCTTCATCGTAGCCATTACGCGTTACTTCTTGGTTGGCCATGATAGACACAGGATAGTTACTAGACGCTTTGGCCTTACACATAGTCACGTTTGGCATGTGATGCGTGTAAGATGACGTTTTTACACGAATACCATTTTTGATGCCCTCTTCGCCAAGATAAGCACCCCAATGCCAAGCAGCAACCATTGCATTGATACTGTTGTCACGTGAAGACAAGCCAAGTTTTTCTGCACCTACCCAAATGAGCGGACGAATATAGGCTTCTTCCAAATTGTTTTGCTTGACCACATCCTTATGTGCTTGCTCCAGAGTGGCAGCATCAAAAGGTACGTCCATTTGAAAAATTTTGGCTGAGCCAAGTAGGCGCTCAGTATGTTCTTTTAAGCGGAAAATAGCGGTACGATTATCAGCTGTTTGGTAAGCGCGTACACCTTCAAAAACAGCCATACCGTAATGCAAGCTGTGTGTAAGCACATGAACTTTAGCATCTGGCTGTTCGATCATCGTGCCATTCATCCAAAGCTTACCATCTTGTGTTGCCATATTCATTTTATTGTCCTTATGCTAGCACTGATGTCTAACTTTTTTAGGTAGGTTTTATTTAACAGTATTGATAAACATCGTATGATAACACCGCAGCGTCAATTTTTATTGCCTAAACAACAGCTTCATTATAACGAACGACTGACAGTATCATGATGATGTTTGATCGATTATATCACTGGCCGCATTAGCAAATGAAATCTTTTGGTTTGGCACTATATGGTTTTTCATTATATCGTACCTAGCTACCGTTTCTATCCATAGTTTTTATGCACGGTTTTTATTCATCGCTTTTATGCATAGTAGCGCATTACAGTTTAAGCGTCTCTTGAACTATCGGCAAGACCTTAATCATACGAGTTTCGATATTACTCGTCGTCTGTCTCCACGCCCATGAGATGCTGCCACTGTGACTGTACCAACGCTCGCGTCTCCTGCCATAGCGACTCATCAACGAGTAAAGACTGCTCTGATAGCGCTAACTGATGCGTAGCAGCACGTATCCTTAGATAGGCATCGGTCAAATCCTGACAGACTTGGTCATCCCAAATACCAAGCAAAGCCACTTCTGCAAAAATCCGCACATTATCGCTCCATTTGGCCAAACTCGGATATTCGTGCGAGTAAGCCAATACAGCAAACTGTGCTAAAAACTCAATATCTACAATACCGCCTGCATCTTGCTTAAGATGAAATTTGGCTGCCTCCCGTTGCCATTGCTTCGTACCAAGATGCTTTTGCATTTTGATACGCATACTAGTGACCTCACTACGCACTTGATCCAGTGTCCGAGGTAGTGACAGTACGTCGCGGCGAATATCACAGAAGCGTGCAGTGACACGCTTATCTCCGCAGATTGCGCGAGCACGTACCAGCGCTTGATGCTCCCATGACCATGCTTTATCAATTTGATAGGTTTCAAAAGCATGACAAGACACCACCATCATGCCAGCGTTGCCTGAAGGCCGCAGACGCATATCGATCTCATAAGCACGGCCATCACGCGTTTGAGTATTGAGATAGTTCATCAGTTTTTGTACCAGACGCGCGGCGAACTTCATACCACTGACTGACTTCTCACCAGTGGTCATGCCCTGCTCTTTTATCTTGTGTAAGAATACCAAGTCCAAATCTGAAGAATACGACAGCTCTAAGCCACCAAGCTTGCCATAACCGATAATCGCAAAGCCGCAGTCCGCTTCAGTTACTGGGTCCCCATCTTGGCCAATAGGATATCCATAACGGTTAACAATCTCTGCAAAAGCGCGCTCTAAAGCTGCTTCTAGCACTACCTCAGCGATGTAAGTTAATGAATCTGACACTTTCATGATTGGGCGTTCAGCCAATACATCACTAGCAGCGACAGCCAAGACTTGGTTCTTTTTGAATAGTCGCAGGACGGTCAACAGCTCTTCTTCATCATTTGGTTCAACGCGCAATAGCTGTTGGCGCAGGATGTCACGCAGCTCAAGTTTTTCTGGCAGGTGGCGATAACGCTGCTGTAAGAAAGTATCCAATAACACGGGGTACTGAGCCAACTCTTTTGCAATCCACGGGCTAGCAGATAGCATCGGAATCAGCTCAATCGTTGCGTTGGGATTTTCAGCAATCATAACCAAATAGATAGAACGACGACAAATCGCTTCAAGCAGTGAAACCAGTCGCGGTAACGCAGCGTTGGCAAGTTGCTGTTGTTCTTGATGTGCTAACAATGCATGAACGATGACAGGATATGCGTCATCTAAACGCTCTCTCGCCTCCTCACTTAAGTTGGCCACCATTTTTGATTGCCAGAAATTCTGTAGTAACTCGCGATTTTCTTCTGTTAATACCTCGTTTAAACGGGCAATTTGTTCCTCTAAATGCTCCGGCTCCAAATCAGTATCTTCGTTGTCAGGGACTTGACGCTCAGTGACCATACGCTCAAACGGTACATTGACACTCTCACGATGACGATTAAGTTGGTCTAATAAGGCACTCCAACTTTCAAAATTCAGCGTCACTGCCAAATTATCTTGCCACTGCTCATCATGTGGTAGGCGCTGGGTCTGCTGATCGTTAATCGCTTGAATAGCATGTTCCAGCCGGCGTAAGAACCGATATGCTGCCTGCAGTTGCTCATAAGTTGAATGCTCTAGGTAGCCGAGTTCGCACAATACTTGCATCGCTTGCAGACAAGGTTTGATTTGTAGCTGTGGGTGCCGCCCGCCATAGATCAGCTGAAAGGCTTGTACGATAAACTCAATATCTCTGATGCCGCCAGCACCAAGCTTGATATTATCTAAATCTTCACGTTGTGCAACTTGGTTTTGAATAAGAGACTTCATCTCTCTCAATGCCGAAAATGCACTATAGTCCACGTAATAACGAAAAACAAACGGCTTAATCAACGCTTGTATCTCATCATAAAATGGTTGGTCTATTTGTCCGACCACGCGCGCTTTTAACCATGCAAAACGCTCCCATGCACGCCCATGCATCGTAAAGTATTTTTGTAATGCGGACAGATGAATGGCCAAATCACTGCCATCACCCCAGGGTCGCAGTCGCATATCTACTCGAAAAACAAAACCATCAGCGGTCTTATTATCAAGTAGCTTAATGATGCCTTGACCCAACCTATTCATAAAACGTTTGTTGTCTACGCTGCGTGTTCCTTTTGCTTTGTTTCCATTGGTTTCGCCGCGTGCTTGATGCACGAAAATAAGATCAATATCACTTGATAAGTTCAGCTCTTCTGCACCGAGCTTACCCATGGCCATAATCGCCATATCATCAATCTGTACATTGCCTTGCGCATTGATAAAGGTTGGCTCACCATACTTAGCAGCCAAGTGTTGATAGGTATAGTCTTTAGCAAAGGAGATACAGCCATCTGCAAACTCAGACAACTCATCCGTCAGTTGTTCAAGACTGATCGTCTGCAAGGCATCTTGCCAAATCCAACGCATCATCAGTAGCGTCCGCAAGTGACGCAGACCACTCATGACCTTGGCCTCATCAGCGAGTTGATAGTTTTCATCTAGTGTATAATCTTGTATTAGATCATCGATTTGCTGGCGGGTTAACGTACTGTTCAATGGGTAACTACGCAAAAATGTCTGACATGAAACGGTCCGACTTTCCCAAATTTGATAAGCGAACTCACTCGCTATTTCTAGGACTTGCAGTTGTTCTACGGTAGGCTGATAATCTGTACCATTGTTAACACGTGAGGGCATAGCAGGTAACATATTGACAAAAACTCCTTACATAGAATGGTAAGATTACGTGAACCTAGCTCATAAGTTTATTGTTTTTTCTTACGAGGCAGTCACAGCATCAAGCAATAATACTCAGTGTGCCTACACTTGAGATAAAACCACGTTAAATAACAGTGATTCTATTTGGTTTGCGGCGCTTTATGTTAGCATAAACATCTTTGATAGAAACGACTCACCTCTCTTTTATGACATAACCATATTTGATGTGACAGTATGATCCGCTGTACGTCGTGTTATCAGTATAAATTCTGTTTTCTGCCACGAAAATCTACACACAAGCGCTATAATAATAACGACCAAATTACTTTATAAAAAGTATTTATAGCAATTTGGCCATAATTTTTAAACTCTTATTTACAATATGTGATACTGCGCCTTATGACAACCACTACCCCGTTACTACTGATTACTGCTGATCCTAGTCATCCATTGGCACATTTAGCGTTACGCTACGCACGCGCTTACTTAGAGAACGCAGCGAATAGTCATAATATTAATGACACTGACACTAATAGTACAGGCAGCAGTGATAACGCTACCACTGAACAGCCCCTACTCAATATCTTTTTTTATGGCGATTCGGCTCATATAGCCAATCGATTGCGTTGGCAGTCAGCCGATCAACTAGACCTGACCAAAGAGTGGCAGTCTTTGGCTGAACAGTATCAATTATCACTACCTGTCTGTGTCAGCACAGCACTTAGCCGCGGTGTGAGTGATGTAGACAACAGCACACGCCATCAGCTCGACGGTGCCAATCTTGCGACAGGGTTTACGTTAGTGGGACTCAGTGAGCTTGCAATGATGATGCAGGATAACTGTCGTTTGATACAGTTTTGATAGCGTGTCGTTTGATAGTTTGTCTATTGAGATCACTAGTAGTAGTAAATATTTTTAGGAAAAAATTATGAGATTATTAATTCAGCTGCACACGCCCACTGAAGCAGCAAGCTACGAAGGCTGTGCGCTGGCGCTAACGTTAGCGACATTTGGTCATGAGGTGCAACTGTTCTTAGATGCGCCAGTCTTTGGATTATTGATGCAATCTGACTCGCGGCTGCATGGTATGATTCAATCACTTGAGCTTTACGATATGCCCGCAGCTTGGCTACCCGATGACGTCTTTAGCGGCTGGGTCACTGGTATGTTGCCGACAGATCTGGCATCACAGCTCACATTCATACCAGAAGTCATTAACTCACAAGAGTTCGAACAGATACTCACCTTTTAAATTACTACATAGCTTAGACTTATAAAATAATAAAGCACGTAATCGGACACCTTTATGGCAACTTTATATCAATTGCATAGCACGATGGATTCCCTTAGACGTAGCACTGAAGAGATGTCTCGCACTTGGCGCACAGGCGACAGTATACTCTTGCTTGGCAGCACTCCTGCTTTTCTTGATTGGTTCAGTGCTTACTTAAATGATAGCGATATGGATGGTATTGCTGGTATTTACGCATTAGCCGATGACATCGCACAGCTCACACCAAATACAACTGGTAAACTTGATTTAGAGACTAAGTTGACTGCTATCTTAACAGACGCAGAATGGGTTAATCTGACTCAGAGCAGTCAGTTTAACAAAGTGGTGACAATTGCCTTATGAGTAATGACATGACCACTCACAACGCTGCATTATCGGCGGCTGATATCGAATTAGATCAAGACGGCCATCTATGTGACCATACGATTTGGACGCCTGTTATCGCGCAGCAATTGGCAGACACACTAGAGGTCAATCTGAGCGATGAGCATTTAGAAATCTTGCTACAAGTGCGCGCGTTTTTTGATAAATTCAATCACGCGCCAGCAACCCGTCCATTAATCAAATGGCTACAAAAGACTTTGCCAGAATTAGATATTAGCAATCAAAAACTGCAGCAGCTGTTTAATACAGGTTTGGTTGCACGTCATGTCAACCGTTTGGCAGGCTTACCCAAGCCCCCAAACTGTTTATAAGTGATTTATAAGCAATAAGACACACTAGATATCATGCTAAATAATCAGTATAAGTGAATGAGCAGTATCTAATACTTCACTGCTCATTGAGTACGCAAATACTTTTAAGTCCATCGCTACTGTCTTATTAAACGTCTATTTTGGGTCATAGACTGTCAATGTCTCGTATCCGACACTACGACCTTCATCGCCTGAAAATCCTTGCTGTCTCCATATCTCGTACAAACAGATAGCAACGCTATTTGATAAATTCAAACTACGTGAGTCAGCTAACATGGGTAGTCTGAGCCAATTGTCAGCACCAATATCTTCACGTATATCATCTGCCAAACCTGCTGTCTCAGAACCGAATACTAGCGCAATATTGGGCATAGCGGCCTTATCAGATGCTTCAGAGTCTAAGTGTTTACCAAAGTCATAATCGTAAAACGGTTTACTCAGCTTGGTCGTCAATGCCGTTACGACATTGCAGTCAGCGGCTTGTAATGCTTGCCTTGCGGCCGTCCAATCTTCATGCACTTGTAAATGAGCATATTCATGATAATCGAGACCTGCACGGCGTAGCTTTTTATCATCAAGCTCAAACCCCAATGGCCTGACCAAATGCAGCTGTGCGCCGCTATTGGCACACAGTCGAATAATATTACCAGTATTACTTGGCATCTTTGGTGCTACTAGCACGATATGAATGGTCATACTTACTCCACAAATATTCAACGCTCTATTATTTAAATTTATGAGCGGTAGGTAATCGAAAGTTACAGTTTACTGCCAATAATTACATTTTGATACTGTGCAGCGTTTTTAACTTTCACTATGATGTCTGTAACGGATAACGCGATAGCACTTACGTGTGACTGTCTTATCCAATACCCCTTCAGTGACGCTTGAGCACGATGCTTGGCATCACTGTTGTTACTTATAACCATTCACTTATTTTTGAGGATACTATTATGAAAAAAGTAATCATCGCATCTTTAACCGCTATGTTTGTTTTAACTGGTTGCAACACGTTTAAAGGCCTTGGTCAAGACGTATCAAGCGCTGGAAACGCTGTAACTGGCGGCGCACAAGACGTACAAGATAAAATCTAAGGTTTGATTTTTTTAGATTTTGAAAAGGGCTTATCATTTGTTTGATAAGCCTTTTTTATATTCTCAATTCGCTGCTATTCACCTATCATCCAAGTGCCGTTTTATAAAAATGCGCGTAATATTTGATTGAGATAACGCTGCCCTAATACAGTCGGTTGCAACTGCATATCACTATCTACCAACAATCCTTGTTTGACTAAACTATTTACTTGTTCAATAACACTATCGAGCGCTAATCCAGTTCTCTTTTCAAACATCGACCAAGCGACGCCGCCATGTAAACGCAGCGCGTTTAGCATAAACTCGCTCACCAACTCTTCTTGATTAATCGCTTGCCAGCCAACCATTTTTGGCGTAGCTTGGTGTATATCAGACTTCTCTATGGTGTCTGTTCTCACCACTACATAATCTTTTGGCAAACGCGATTTGCTGAAACGATAGATACCTGATGCTACTAATAGGTCATCTTCATTTCTACCTTTTGATGCTAAAAAATCACTATCGATACCGTTGTTACGACCAATCGTTACTTTACCATGAGCTCCTGCGCCGATTGCTAGATAGTCGCCAAATTGCCAATAGTTGATATTATGACGGCATGGTTTGTCCAACGCACCAGCCCAAGCAGATACCTCATAGTTGCTATAACCTAGTTGCTGCAATAACGCTTGACCTGCTTTTTCAATATCCGCCAAATTGTCTTCATCGGGTAAAATTGGCTGACTGCGGTAAAATACGGTATTTGGCTCAATGGTCAGTTGATACCAAGAAATATGCGTTGCGCCTGCATCATGTGCCATTTGAATATCTGTTAGCGCTTCATTCATGGTTTGCTGCGGTAGACCATGCATCAAATCAACGTTAATCCGCTGAAAACCAGCCGCTTTGGCAGCTCGAATCGCTGATAACGCTTGCACAGGATCATGGATACGTCCAAGTACTTTAAGCTTATCAGCGGCAAAGCTCTGTACGCCAATAGACAGACGATTGATACCAACCTCTAAATATTGAGCGAATGGCGCATGCTCAAGCGTGCCGGGGTTCGCCTCCATCGTGACTTCGATGTCTGCTGCAAATTCAAAACATGTACGTAAACCAGTAAACAATCGCTGATACTGAGCAATAGGCAGCAACGACGGCGTGCCACCACCGATAAATATCGAACCTATCTTTCGGCCCTGAGTTAAAGGTTGCTGCATCGCGGCGTCTAACAGTAATGCATCGACGTATTCCTCATACATAGATAGCTCGCTATCCATCGGTAGCTCATGCGAATTAAAATCGCAATAAGGACACTTCTTTACACACCACGGAATGTGAATGTAAAGAGACAATGGAATGTCGGTTACATCTATCGCGATAGTATCTGTCTGTGGTTCAGTAAGACTTAACGTCTCAAGGTCATTTGGCATACTGTCTGTATTCACTTTGGGCATAAATAAACTTATTTTATAGTAAGCAATAATGGTCGGTATCAAAAATAACGCTAGGATAGCGATTAGATGAGATAAAGAAAAGCCTATCTATCATAAATCTATTAACAAAAACACGTATAAATGCCCTATTCACCATGGCAACTTAGGAGCAGTATATAGAGGCCTTCTTAAAACAGACACTATTAAAAATATGTTTGAGAGTAAATTAATAGGAACTAACCCTAGTAAATTTAAGAACGAATTGAAGAATAAATAAAGAATCAAAGGACAGATATATGGCGTATTGGTTAATGAAATCCAACCCTAAATTTTTTGGTATTGAAGATTTGCAGCGTTTGGGCACCGATGGTTGGGACGGCGTTCGTAACTATCGTGCGCGTAATTTTATGCGCGACGATATGAAAGTTGGTGATAAGGTATTCTTTTATCACTCTAGCGCCAAGCCATCTGGAGTCGCTGGTATCATGACAGTCACTACAGCAGGGTATCCTGATCCTACTCAGTTTCACCCTGAGCATCGTCATTATGATCCTATTGCGACGGAAGAGGAACCTCGCTGGTATATGGTAGATCTTACGTTTGAACAAGCTTTTACAGAAGTATTACCATTATCAGAGCTAAAGTTTTTACCCGCTTTGGAAGACTCATTACTGCTAAGAAAAGGTTGTCAGCAATTAACAGTGATTCCATTAGAACCCAAACATTGGCGAGCGATTATGAATATGGCAGAGACACTTGAGTTGTTGCCGGAGTAAACTTGTTAAGTCACCTATTGGCTATTGCTTATCGGCTATGAAATAGAGTACAAAAAACCTAAGATTAATACCTTTATAGCGGCGCTAAAACGTTGACATCATAGTGTGGCTTCTTTACCATCTTACTATGTATATGACCTGTCAATCCATTATTTGGATCGGCGGGTTATTTTTATTTTAGTGTCTTTACTTTTATTTTCATACTCTACCTATATAAGCTTGCTCATCTTGTTTATCGGAGTATTATCGTCGGCACTAACCTCTCCTTACTGCATCAATATTAATCGATTGATATCAGTGTTTGTTTATTAATAACAACTACTTTAATAACACTTACTGCAAAGAATAAAAAGTTGCTTACCATGGTTTTTCCATTGTCTTTCAAAGATTTTAAAAGCTACAGCTTGCGTTTAGGCGTACTTGCATTCCCTATTTTAATCACTCAGTTTTGCCAAGCAGCACTTGGGGTAGTCGATGCTATCATGGCAGGTCAAGTCTCGGCGCTTGATTTGGCTGCGGTAGCCGTTGGGTCTGGTATTTGGCTACCGCTGTTTTTATTGGCCACAGGTGTGCTTATCGCAACCACGCCTCTCATTGGTGAAGCGATTGGCCAAGACCAGCACGGTCAAGTGCCACACATTACGCAGCAGTCTTTATGGACTGCTGGTGTCATTGGTATCATCGGTTTTATCATCGTCAATTTGGCTCCCAATCTTCTTGGCATCATGGGTGTACCTGAGAATATTCAACCGATAGCAACGCAATATTTACATGGCGTCTCATTTGGTTTCCCAGCGCTTGCTGTGTATGCCGTGCTACGCAGTTATTGTGAGGCATTAGGCCGTCCTGAGCCTGTCACTGTCATCAGTGTTATTGGTCTACTCGCAGACATTCCTTTGAATTATATTTTTATTCACGGGCTCTTTGGTATGCCCGAAATGGGCGGAGCAGGCTGCGGTGTAGCGACAGCATTGGTATTATGGATAAATGTCCTATTGCTTGCTGCCTATACTAGCTTTACCAAGCGCCGCGAATTTATGAGTACGCGATTCTTTTATGGTTTTTCAAGCCCCAATCGCACACAGATTAAAAAGCTATTAAAACTTGGTATTCCTATTGGTGTCTCTATCTTTTTTGAAGCCAGTTTATTTAGCTTAGGTGCACTTGTTATTAGTCCATTAGGTGAGCTGGCAACAGCGTCGCATCAGGTGGCACTGTCAGTCACCTCTCAGCTATTTATGATACCGATATCTGTCGCCATGGCGCTCACTATCATGATATCCAATCGATTTGGTCAAAAAAATCTACTAGCACTCCGTCAAGTGCAAGCTACTGGGCTTATTTGGACGGTATTAATTGCTTTGACTTGTATGCTTGGAATATGGTTATTTAGACCAGAATTAGCAGCAGCATTCACTGACAATCCAGAAGTCAGGGCTCAGTCCATGCATTTGCTTATCTTTGCACTTGCCTATCAGTTATTTGATGGCTGGCAAGTCAATGTCGCTGGTATATTGCGCGGTATGCAAGATACAACTATCCCGATGTGGGTAACGCTTTTTTGCTATTGGTTAGTTGCTCTACCGCTGGGTGTCTATCTAGTGCGTTTCACTGACGTTGGTGCTCAAGGCTTTTGGATGGCATTGATTACAGGTTTATTCTTATCATCTATCTTACTTACTTTGCGCCTACGCTATCAGCAAAAACGTTTAACTGTGCTGTGGGGTTAGGCTAACTATTCATGGATTGTATTTTATAGCCATCATTAGTGTCATCTGATCATACAGACTATGAAAAATCGTAGATATTTTCTTGCTAAAAAGATGGCTTACGTCAAAATATGTAAAAATCTTCAGTTAACAACTGTACATTGATTGCTCATTGTCTTGAATCTAGGTATCATTAGCAATTAATTAGACAATATTTAGTTACACTATTTCTCGAATTTAGTACAAGGCCAGATAAAAACTATGGATATTGAAAAAATACGCACCCTCATCGCCCTTATGGAAGAAAGTGAACTGGTTAATTTAGAAATCAGTTCAGACGACGAGCATATTAGCTTAACTCGTCACTATGACGCACCTGCGCCAACTATGATGGCTGCTCCAGCTGCGAGCGCTGCTCCTGCTGCCGCTGTTGAAGGCAAACCTGCAGAAAAAGCAGGTAGCGTTGAGTCTTCACCAATGGTTGGTGTTTTCTATTCAGCACCAAGCCCTAATGATCCACCATTTGTGAAAGTTGGTCAAAAGGTTCAGGCAGGTGATACTTTAGGTATTATCGAAGCCATGAAAATCATGAACCCGCTTGAAGCGACTCAAAGTGGTATTGTTGACGAAATCTTGGTAGATAACTCTGAAGTCGTACAGTTCGGTCAACCTGTCATACGCTACAAAGCGTAACGATATTTGCCATACTTTATTTCATTATGGCTGACTTTTGATATATAACGCATCAAAGCCAAATAACATGATGCCATGTATCGAAACTCAGTCCATGACTGACGCTTCGACAAGGATGAACCCATGATAAAAAAATTGCTCATTGCCAACAGAGGTGAAATTGCTCTGCGCATCGTCCGCGCCTGTAAAGCGCTAGGTATCCAAACGGTAGGTGTATACTCTACTGCTGATGCCAATCTGATGCACTTGCGCTTTGTTGATGAGGCAATTTGTATTGGCAAGCCTAATGCTAACCAAAGCTACCTTGATATCAACACCATCTTAACCGCTGCTGAAATCACTGGTGCAGATGCTATCCATCCTGGCTATGGATTTTTGTCTGAGAACGCTGAATTTGCTGAACAAGTAGAAGAAGCAGGATTGACCTTCGTTGGTCCTAATGCTGATCATATTCGCCTCATGGGCAACAAAGTCTCTGCCATCAACGCCATGAAAAAAGCTGGCGTACCAACTGTACCTGGTTCAGTTGGCGCTGTAACCCTGCATAATGCTGAGGAGCAAGCACGCAATATTGGCTTCCCACTATTGATTAAAGCAGCTTCTGGTGGCGGTGGACGCGGTATGCGTGTGGTTGAACGCTTTGACGAGTTGATTGGTCAAGTGCAAGCTGCCAAACAAGAAGCTGAGCTATGGTTTGGTGATGATACTGTCTATATGGAGCGCTATCTACAAAACCCGCGCCACGTAGAAATACAGGTGCTAGGTGATGGTAACGGTAATGCTATTCATTTATATGATCGTGATTGCTCATTGCAGCGTCGCCATCAAAAAGTACTAGAAGAGGCACCTGCCCCAGACATTCCAGATGATGTACGTGAGCCAATTTTAAAAGCTTGTGTAAAAGCATGTGAGCTTGTTAAATACCGCGGTGCTGGCACGTTTGAGTTTTTATTTGAAAACAATGAGTTTTTCTTTATTGAAATGAACACTCGTGTACAGGTTGAGCATCCAGTGACTGAGATGATCACTGGTATTGATGTCGTCGTCGAACAGCTCAAAATTGCTGCTGGTTATGGCCTGTCTTATCGTCAAAGTGAGATTGAGATCCAAGGTCATGCAATTGAATGTCGTATCAATGCCGAAGATGCAGCGACTTTCGTGCCTTGTCCAGGTACTATTAGCCAACTGTTCACACCAAGTGGTTCTGGCATTCGCTTTGACTCTCATTTATACCCTGGCTATGAGATACCGACCTATTATGATTCATTGATTGGTAAACTGATCTGTCATGGTCAAACTCGTCAGCAAGCCGTTGCTAAGACTGTACATGCCCTTGATGAGCTAGTTATTGAAGGCATTAAAACAAATATACCTTTGCATCGCGATGTGATTTTGGCCGACGATAACTTTACCCGTGAAGCGCAAAACATTCACTATCTTGAAAGAGAACTGTTGAATACGAACAAAGATAAAGAAGAGTCGTAGACTGAAACGCCTATAGAGTCCGATAAGCTTAATAAGTTTCACTGCCACCCTCATTTGAAAAACACAAAAAAAGCCGCTATCAATATAGCGGCTTTTTTATGTCATCAATGAACTGTCGATTATACGTAAAATACAACGAGCATGCCTAATTACGGCAACACTCTGTGGAAGTTCATAAAGCATTCGTCACCATCAGGGTCAGCACACCATTGCATCTGATTGCCATCATGGTTGATAAATGCAATCAACGCTTCATCAGTCTGGTCAATCTGATTACCTGAACAATCTATTTCATTATTATCATAAACGGTCTTAATCGCAATAACTGGTAACCCTTCTTCACGGTGAGTGACTAGATAGCGGCCGTATGTCCATTCTTCGCCACTAACGGACCACATCTCATTATCTGCACTGAAATTATATAACTCACGGCATTGATTAGACTTGCCATTTGACGCCAGTAAGTCTTTGCTAATCACTGGTTTAGTGTTTAGAACCCGCTCTTCACTTTGAGTCAGTACGCCGCCGTCCATGCCTGTCATCACCTTAGGCTCTGCACTGCTGGTCTGTTGTTTACTACTTAACGATTGATCAGCTTCCGCTTCCTTGGTCATACTGCCATCCAAGTCTATTTCCCACTGTCCGGCAATAGCTGGACTAATATGAGTGGTAATGGTCGGCTTGGTAATAGCCTCACCATTTGCAGGTATTGAGGCCAAAATAGATGCCAGGGTGAATGAAGCAAATGAGATAGGTTCCATAATTAACCTTTTATTTATAATATTTTAATATATACATTAGCGTAAGTCTTAGACACCAAAAATACAAGTAACATTATGCTATCGCTCATATGCCTGTGGTCGGAATATCATAGGGCTTTACGAAAAAAATAACGCCAGCGCTTTACTTGCTAGAGACAAGGAGCGATGGCGTTATTAGCATACAGAATTTTATGTAATATCAGTTGCTACTTAATGCTAAGCAGCCTCTGTATTTAGTGCTTGCGCGAAGGCTGATAACGCCCCTTTGAGCATGGCTGATACCGTGCTACTACAAGTACCGATACCAGAATAGACCTCACCATCAACATTCAGTTGGATGTAAGCTGCCGCATTGGCATTGGTTTTGTTATCGCTATTGGTATCATCGTCGATACCATTGCCACTGTTATGATGCGGGTTGATCGCATGCTCAGCATAGTTAATGATATGCAAGGATTTGCCAGTATGCTGCGCAAGTCCGTTGATAAATGATGATAATGGACCATTACCCGTACCATCAATATCAATGGTATCGCTATTCATTTGTACTTGACCACTAAAGTAAACCTCACCGCCTTTATTATTAACACTATAATCTAGTAGTCCAAAATTACCTTGCTGCAAATAAGTATCTTCAAAGGTTTGCAGGATTTCATCATTCTGCAACTCGCGTGCAGCCGCCTCAGCTTGCTTTTGTACCACACGGCTAAAGTCAATCTGCATCCAACGTGGTAAGTTAAAGCCATAGTTACGTTGCAAGATATATGCGACGCCGCCTTTGCCCGACTGACTATTGATACGTACCACATCTTGATAGCTGCGACCGATATGCGCAGGATCAATTGGTAGATACGCCACGTCCCAAACATTGTCTGTTTCGCTCTGATGGCTCTCATTGTAGTCGAGAGACTTCTTAATCGCATCTTGATGTGAGCCACTAAATGCTGTGAAGACCAACTCGCCTACGTAAGGATGACGTGGGTGCAATGGTAAGTTATTGCATTCGCTAACAACCTGTACAATTTCGCTCATATTGCTGAAATCAAGCTCAGGATCGATACCTTGGCTAAACAAGTTCATGGCCATAACCATGATATCCATGTTGCCTGTACGCTCGCCGTTACCAAGTAATGTGCCTTCGATACGATCTGCCCCTGCAAGCACACCTAATTCAGCGGCTGCTACGGCACAGCCACGGTCATTATGAGTATGCAAGCTCACAATCACATGCTCACGCTGCGCTAGATTACGGCAAAAGTATTCTACTTGATCAGCAAAGACATTGGGCATAGAAGCCTCAACCGTCGCTGGCAAGTTAAAAATAACTTCCTGACCCTGCTGTGGTTGCCACACGTCACACACTGCATCGCAAACCTCTACGGCATATTCCGTCTCTGTCTGACTAAAACTCTCTGGCGAGTACTGAAATACCCAATCCGTCTCAGGATACTTTGCCGCATACTCTTGTAGTAGCTTGGCACCTGTAATAGCAATCTCTTTGATTTCAGCTTTATCTTTGCCATAGACTTTTTCGCGTTGTACACGGCTGGTTGAGTTATAGACATGGACAACCGCACGCTTGGCACCTTTTAATGATTCAAAGGTGCGAGCAATCAAATGCTCACGCGCTTGTACCAATACTTGAAGCGTTACATCTTCAGGTACGTGGTTTTCTTCAATAAGCTTACGCGCAAAGTCAAACTCTACCTGCGCCGCTGACGGAAAACCAATTTCAATCTCTTTAAAACCAACATCCACTAAGGTCTTAAAGAAGCGCATTTTTTGTTCAATAGTCATCGGATCAATCAGCGCCTGATTACCATCACGCAGGTCCACACTTGCCCATATCGGTGACTTCTCAATCGTCTTGCTTGGCCAAGTACGATCTGGCAGCGATGGCGCAAATGCAAATGGACGGTATTTACGGAAGTCAAAATCGGCACTTTTTGGTGTGATCTTTGCAGTCCCTGTGGCTGCAGTATGCGTGGCTTGGTCAGACATAATCAATCCTTAGATGATATGGTTATTTGTATATTTAGCTAGGCGATTAGCTGTTAATTAGATCCGTATTTATCATACGAGATGACTATTAGTCATGCCTTAATAATATCAAAGTTTAATAGAGAGAAACCTGCTTTCTTTTACTTTATTTTCTATTATTTTAGTGGAAAAACACAATTTAGATATTATAATCGAATAAATCCACTATTAAGGCTTCAAAAATGCAAAATAATCATATTGATAGTACAGGGATAGCAGATATAGATGAGATAGATAGACAGTTGCTACGCTTATTGCAAACGCAAGCGCGTATGAGTATTACTGAACTTGCTGAGCGAGTCAATCTGTCTGCTACCCCTTGTGCACGTCGTATCAAACGCTTGGAAGATGCGAATATTATCACCGGCTACCATACCAAAACTGATGCACAAAAACTCGGCTATCCGCTAGCTGTGTTTATTGCTATTAGTATGGATCGACATACAGCAGAACGTTTTGAACAGTTTGAGCGCAAGGTTCAGAGCTTTGAAGAGGTCATTAGCTGTAGTATTGTCACAGGACGTACAGAAGACTATCTTATCAAGGTAAGAGTTCGTGATATGGCACATTATGAAGAGTTTTTATTGCACCGCCTCAACCGTATTGAAGGTGTGGCTCAAGTTCATACCAGTTTTGAATTACGAGAAGTATTTAGCCGTAGCGTAGTTTAGACGATCTAGGCGGTCGTTGGCGACTGTCGACGGAACCATATCAATAGCACCAATCCGACCATCAATCCGATAGCAGCGACAAGCAACCCAGCATTGAAATTACCCTCTTTTCCTGCCAGTGCCACCGTGACCAAAGGCCCCAAAAACTGTCCTAACGCATAAGCCAGTGTTGCCAAGGCAATCAGTAAATTAGAGTAAGCAGGATTGATGTTTTTGAACAGCGTAAGTGTCATCGAAACCATACCGACAAAGGTCAGTCCTAAAATCGCAGCATTGCCATATAAGCCAAGCGCCCCATCAAACCATATAGGCAAGCACATCCCAAATGCTTGCAATACCGTTAGCCCCATTAAGGTTTTTAGTTCACCGATACGTTTGGCAAGCGCGCCCCATAGTGGGTTTGACAACATCGCAAAAATACCAACGACCAACCAAATCATCAATCCAGCATAAATCTGTGTCGTTAGACGCTGCGCTGCCATGACGGGTAAAAAAGTTGCTGAACTAATATAACCAAACCCTGCCAGTACATAACTAATAAAAAGCAAAGTAAGCGCTTTATGATGCCCAGAAACTGCTTCATATAAAGAACGTTTGAAGTTTAAATAGGTCTGATGTACTGACACGTGTTGTTTGTCATCAATCTGTTGCGATCCCAAACTATGTACTTGTCTGGGTTTTACTGTATAAAGTAGCCATACAAGCGGTAAACTGGTAACACCTGCTACCAGCCAAATTATATCGAAGTGATAGCCCAACTTTAATAGCCACCATGTCACTATGGCAGAGGCACTAATACCAACACCAATGCCTGCATAATGGACTGCTGATAATACAGAACGGCGCTTAGGGCTTAGGTTTTGAATCACAAACGATGAGCTCAGAATCATCGCTACACCACTTGCAATACCGGCAATTAAGCGAATGACATACCATAGCGTGAGCGACATATTTGGTATAACAAGCAACATCGTAGTGACAACACTTATAACCGCCCAAAGTGTCATCGCCTGCCATGTCGAGCGCTGAGGCACAAACATAGCGATGAGAGCGCCGATAAAGTAGCCGATATAATTGATTGATGCCAGCCAGCCTGCAATCTTCGTTGATAGCGACAACTGCACCATAATATCAGGTAAGGTGGCGGTAAAGAGAAAGCGGCCATAACCCATAACGACTGCCATGCAGTACATACCGATACAGGCAATGGCAGCTTCGTTGGTAATCGTCGGGACCATACGGCCTTTAAAAGCAGTCATCATGACAGAGCCATTTTTGTGGCAATTAGCACACAATCCTTTGTGTTAGACAGTCAAAAGCGGTAATAAAAAAACGTAGAAGTAAAACAGTTATTAAGTATATTAGGCCAGCATAAAATATTCGAGAAACTAGAATATTATAGAGACTATGATACGTTTAACGTTGGCGGCTCTATCGTATCTTGTCCTAGCATTTGTACACGCTGATCGCTAAACATGTCCATATCTGGAGCTAGCGTACGCATAAACCGATCAAAATACAACATCTGTTTGGTTAACAAAGCAAAGTCGCGTGGGAAATGGATACCATGACGTTTACCAACTTCGACAATCTCAAGCATCATTTGATTAAGCTCATCGGCTTGCTCTTTGCTATTGAAAGGCACACCGCTCGTGAAACTTTTATCTTCTGCCATAATGGTTATCATCATACGCTGAAGGTCATTTCCTAATGCAGCCACATCGACCTTATTGCCACCATGCGTCATTTCCATATCAATCATATGACGAGCCATGGCTTGATAGTCACTGTCTTGCATGGCTTGCATCATACCCATGCAAGCCCGCCAGCTCTCAGCTTTTAGTTTACCGACGATACCAAAATCTAAAAATCCAATACGGCCATCAGTCAATAGCATCAAATTGCCCGCGTGCAAGTCAGCATGAAAGCTATTGCATAGCATGAGACTGGCAAACCATGTGTTGAGAGTATCAGCCATTACTTGAGCCGGATCAGCGCAATACTGACGCATGAGCGATTCATCAACCATGGACACGCCATATAGACGGCTCATCGTCAGAACACGTTTAGTCGTCAAGTCTTCATATACCGTTGGTGCAACCACGCGAGTATTGCCTGATACCGCTAAGAACTGCTGAAAATCGCGAATATTCTGTGCTTCGGCGATAAAGTCGGTCTCGGCGAGCATACGCAGACGAATCTCATCAATAATCGGCGCAATGCTAGCAAATTTCATCGATGGCATCACTATTTCAAGTAGCTTAGTCACGCCGTGTAATACACCCAAATCGGTCTGCATGATGGTCTCGACGCCAGGCTTTTGTACTTTTAGCACCACTTCATCACCATTATGCAAACGTGCTGCATGCACTTGTGCGATAGAAGCTGATGCCAACGGCTCTAAGTCAATATGCGCAAACGTATCATCAAGCGTCATGCCGTTGGTCGCCAGCTCTTCTCTTAACACCTGCTCAATATAAGCGTAAGACAAAGGCGTGGTTTGATCCAAGCAGCTTTGGAATGCTTTGACGTAATCACGTGGAAACAGTGACGGTGTACTGGCAATAAACTGACCGATTTTGATATAGGTCGTACCTAACTGCTCAAAGGTTTCTTTGAGTAGCATCGCGTCAGGTTTCTCACCTTTTGCCACTCTTAGCGCAGACAGACCTGCCACACTCGCTGTTTGGCGAACACGATTGACAACATTAAAAGTATGCTTTAATAAATGCGGACGATGAATTTTCATAAAAAACAACTATGGTAATAAGAGGAGAGTTTGAAAATAGAGAATACAGTGCAAAAATGAGTCAAAAGCCTGCTATTCAGTCAGTAATGCTACAGACTGGACACTGTGGGTCTTTTCGATAGCCCATTAGCCGCTGCTGCATCTGACTACCATCCCATATAAGCAGTTTGTTTGTCAGTAGATTTTTGGTTAATCCCAAGTACTGCAACGCAGCATTGGCTTGTAGATTACCCATGACGGCAGTGGTACTTGCCAGCACTCCTGAATTGGCACACGTACGTTCATCATCGACTTCATCAGGTACTACTGAGCCAAATACGCAATGATAGCACCCAGTGTCGAGCTGAGGTTCAAACAATGCTAACTGTCCTTGCATCGCGATTGCCGAAGCAGATAATAGAGGAATCTGGTGGCGCACACTGATACGATTAATAATGTCACGAGTAGCAAAATTATCCGTACAGTCTAAAAGCAAGTCAGGCTTGCCTGCTACCATATCAAACAATTCATAAGCATTATCTTCATCTAACCGTGCCACTGTGCCGCGAGCCTCTATCAAAGGATTGATTCGTTCTAACATGTGAGCTGCGGTCAGTGCTTTAGGCTGACCGATATCTTCTGGCAAAAACAGCGTCTGCCGTTGTAAGTTACTTGCTTCAATTTTATCATCATCGATTAGATGGACATGGCCCACTCCAGCACGTACCAATGTCTCAGAAGCAGGACAACCAAGGCCACCTGCGCCTATTATAACCACACGTGCTGACTTGAGTCGCAGCTGAGCGTCCATGTCCCAACCGTCTAGTAATACTTGCCGCGCATAACGGAGCAGCTCATCATCCGATAGCTGTACCATCTCTTTTGCCATATTCATTTGCAACCTGTAATCAAAGAAATCTACTAACAAAAACTATCTATGGATTTTGCCCAAGCGTGATGCGATCATTACCACCGTAATCTTTTACGGTATGCACTGAGTCGAAACCACTATCTAAAAACAGCTGCTGAACAGCGTCACCTTGATCATAGCCATGTTCAATGGCTAACAACCCACCTGTACATAAATATGACGTTGCTTGCTGGATAATGTGTTCGATATCAGCCAAACCTTGATTGGGCGCACTTAGGGCGCTGATTGGTTCAGCTTTTAGACCTACTAGATGCTCGTCTGTCTCGTCAATATAAGGAGGGTTAGAAACAATCACGTCAAAACGCTGCTCATCGCTAGCAGGTAGCGCTTGATACCAACTACTTTGAACAAACTCCACATTGGCAATGTTATTGCGAACAGCATTGTATTGAGCAACTTTAAGTGCCTCTGACGATAAATCGACCGCCACGACTTGCCAGTTAGCATGTCTTAATTCATGGGCAAGACTGATAGCGATACAACCTGACCCTGTACCCAAGTCGAGTAATCGTTTACTGCTAAAATATGTTGACCGGTCATTTATCCAATTTAACACCTGTTCAACCAGTACCTCTGTATCAGGCCTAGGAATCAAAGTATGCTCATTCACACTAAAGGTCAATGACCAAAACTCCTGCTGTCCAGTCAGATACGCAAGCGGTATACCTTGCTGCATTTTCGCCACACCAGCATTGAACCGCGCAACTTCACTATCAGTTAACTTGTAATCTTCCTCAATCATCAACGCTACCGCAGGCTTTTCAATGACATGTAGCAACCAATCAGTTAGCCAAAATGACGGTAACTGATTATCTGCATCATCATTCGTCAGTTGTTGAATTTGCTGCTTGATTTGACGAATAGTCGATATGGTCATAGATAGCTCATAAAAAATGGTGAATGAATAAAAGTTAAAATGCGACCAAACCTACTCTGACGCGCGTGGTGGTTCTTTGGTATCGGTCATGTTTGGATTGGTTTTGCTCAGCTTGTCGCCTAACCCATTGCCGCCGCTTCCATCATCGTTATCATCGCCATAGATATTATCGTTATCGCCAATGACAATATGTCTATCAACGAAGTAAATCAGCGCCAAAATCGGAATGCCGATAGCGAAGGTAAAAATAAAGAAAAACGGGTAACCCATATTATCGACGACGGCGCCAGAATAGCCGCCCATAACTTTAGGTATCAGGGTCATCAATGAAGAAAAAATCGCATACTGTACCGCGGTAAAGCGAATCGATGTCAGTGCTGATAAGAAAGCGATAAATACAGCACTTGCAAGACCCGCAGCCAAGTTATCAAATATCACTGCCATATACATGACTGGCAGGCTACCTGGATTATATGTCAATACTACAAATAGTAAGTTGGTCGCACACGCCAAAATCGCGCCAATCATCATGGCATGCATGATACGGAAGCGCTGAGCCAAAATCCCGCCCAAGAAGCCACCTCCAATTGCCATAATCACACCAACAAGTTTTACGGCATTGGCGATATCTGTTTTGCTAAAGCCCATATCTTGATAAAAAACATTGGAGATTACGCCTGCAACGATATCTGAGATACGATATAGACCGATCAATGCTAATAACAGTAGCGCCTTTTTGCCATAACGTCGGAAAAAATCTAAAACAGGCTCGATCCACGTTGCCATGGCCACTTCTTTTTTCACCAGCCCTACTTGTACCAGTGCATAACCTGCTACCATCGCCGCCCCTAGGCTTACTAATAAGTGCAAGGTTTCTACAAAGAAGCTAGAAAAAGCACCTTCAAATTCGGGTAGAACTTGCCCCATCAATATATAAGCGGCGATAAAAGCTATCACTGAAAATACAAACAACGCTACCAGTCTGACGTAGTCTTCACGAGTTTCAGCGACCAACGGGGCTTTGTTGATAATTTTTGGCTGGTTAATAATGAAGTACAGCAATAATAATGGCGCGCATGCGACTAATGCTAAAAAGTAAAACTTAATCGCTGGCATTGCCATTAGTGGTATCAAGGCTACTGCACTATCAAATACGGTATTGATCAAAATATTAATTAGATAAACAAAACCAAACAGTAGGCCTGGGATAAGCAATAACGCCGAATAAATCAGGAATACTTTTAAATTACCTTTCTGTTTTTTACTTTGCAAAGTCTCAGCGGTCGGCTCATAGCTGGCAAAGGTCGTTAATACCCCTAACGTCATGACCCCCGCCATGATGTAATAAGTATTGCGCCACGCTTCATAACTATAAAACGTCTCATTTGAGCCAAAAAAGTCAGCCAAATATAAGGCGCCTGCCCCTGCGACAATCATACCGATACGGTAACCTGACACATAAATAGAAGACAAAATAGACTGCATAGATGGCGGCGCAAGCTCAATACGGTACGCATCAATCACGATATCTTGCGTCGCAGAAGAGAACCCAAGCAACACGGCCGCACCTGCCATATAAACCAAGACGTCTTCGCTGACAGGATTCACCCTTGCCATCAAAAAGATAGCCAGCACAATAAGCAGCTGTGATACAACCATCCAACTACGACGGCGCCCTAGCCACTTGGTCAAAAACGGTACAGGCAGCGCATCAATCAACGGTGCCCAGATAAACTTGAACGAATACCCCAACGCCGCCCAACTGAACATAGTGACGACACTACGATCAATACCTGCTTCTCTAAGCCATAGCGACAGACTTGAGAAAATCAGCAAAATAGGTATACCCGCTGAAAACCCCAAAAACAGCATAATAATGACACGAGGATCGAGATAGGCTTTTGTAGCCTCGCCCCATGACTTTTTGGCAACTGGTTGATTGGGCGGTACGGATTTGACAGCAGACATAATAACTCACCAACAATTCAGACAAAGAACACAACCGCGCACAATTTTTATCAATCTTTAGAATCAGTTATCGACAAAAGGATCGATAAAAATTGCTCTACGTTGCACTAATATTGTCATTACAACAAAATCCAGTTATGGTACTTGAGAACCTTTATCTTGACTAGATGTTTTTGCGTTAACTTAGCGATTTCAGCTCCTTGGCAGTCGCTTATATTTCTTGATAATGACGCAAAAGGACATCGTGTTTTACCAGAGTTATCTTAGCTCTCTTTTTTATTGCTACCTCTATTTTAAAAGATATCTGGCAATAGCATCGTTTATAGGTAATATAAAGGTAATAGTAAAATTGATGATTAGTTGGCTGTAATTCATTGGTTTAATCCTAACTAACAATGACGAGTACAGGTGTCGATAAAGATTTAATTAAACAAAATATCAAGCTTCTTATGATTGGTAATTTAAAACTTATAATTCTTATATATTAGTTTTATAAATCTACTCAGCTTGGTTATTCTTTATACATAAACAATGACTACCAAAATTAACAGCTTGTTATTTCTATTATCATAGCCTAGGAGTTACACCATGTCCGACTCAACCAATAGTACCATTGACAAAAACACCACCCCAGATACTGCCCGCTGTCCTGTAGATCACGAAAACAGCAATAGTGCTGCTCCTACCAATACAACCTATGATCAAGGTGATGATAAAGGACCGACTATCCATAGTGAAAACGTCGATCATACGCATGCATCGCAGCGTCCTAGTATGGGTGGCTGTCCTGTTATGCATCAGGCACATACTACCACTGCTTCTGCTGCGACAGATTGGTGGCCAAATGCGCTAAACTTAGACATATTGCATCAGCAAGATAAAAAGACTGATCCAATGGGTGAAGATTTTGACTACGCTGAAGCTTTCAAGCAATTGGATCTAGAAGCGGTCAAAACTGACCTAAAAAACCTAATGACTGAATCACAAGAATGGTGGCCAGCGGATTGGGGGCACTATGGTGGATTGATGATTCGTATGGCATGGCATTCAGCGGGTACGTATCGCGGGGCTGATGGTCGCGGCGGCTCTAATACTGGTAACCAACGCTTTGCACCATTGAACAGCTGGCCTGATAACGTCAACCTTGATAAGGCCCGTCGCCTATTATGGCCTGTTAAGAAAAAATACGGCAACAAGTTGTCGTGGGCAGATTTGATGATTTTAGCTGGTAACATGGCTTACGAATCTATGGGCTTCAAAACCCTAGGATTTGCTGGTGGCCGTGCTGATATCTGGCATCCAGAAAAAGATATTTATTGGGGTTCTGAGCGTGAGTGGCTTGCCGCTACCAAAAACCGTTACGAAAGTGATGAAGAGCGCGAATCATTAGAAAACCCTTTGGCTGCTGTGCAAATGGGCTTAATCTATGTCAATCCTGAAGGTGTTGATGGCAATCCTGATCCGTTGAAGACCGCTCAAGATATGCGTACTACCTTTGCTCGTATGTCAATGAACGATGAAGAGACTGTCGCGCTAACAGCTGGTGGGCACACCGTCGGTAAATGTCATGGCAATGGTGATGCGACAGTATTAGAAGACGAGCCAGAAGCTGCTGATGTCAAAGAGCAAGGTCTAGGTTGGCGCAATCCTAAAGGTCTTGGTAATGCAGGTGATACCGTTTCAAGTGGTATCGAAGGCGCATGGACCACCAACCCGACCCAGTGGGATCATGGATATTTTGAGCTACTATTGAACCATGAATGGGTACTAACCAAAAGTCCAGCGGGCGCATGGCAATGGGAGCCAACTGATATTAAAGAAGAAGATCGTCCGTTAGATGCTCATGATTCAAGTGTCCGTCGTAACCCAATCATGACTGACGCAGATATGGCATTGAGCAAAGATCCTATCTATCGTGAGATTTCAGAGAAATTCCATAACAACCCAGCGTACTTTGATGAAATATTTGCCAAAGCGTGGTTCAAACTGACTCACCGCGATTTGGGACCAAAATCTCGTTACTTAGGTGCCGATGTACCAAGCGAAGATTTTGTATGGCAAGACCCTATTCCTACAGGCAATGCGGACTTGATTGATGATGATATTGCCACGCTAAAATCACAAATATTAGACAGTGACATCGAACCTCGCGAGTTTATCATCACCGCATGGGACAGCGCTCGTACATTTCGCGCTTCGGACTATCGCGGCGGTGCCAATGGGGCACGCATCCGTTTAGCTCCACAAAAAGATTGGGCAGGCAATGAGCCAGAACAATTACAGCGCGTGCTTGAGACATTAACCAGCATTCAGTCTGGCTTTGATAAAGACTTGAGCTTAGCAGACCTGATTGTATTGGCTGGTAACGCAGCTATCGAACAGGCAGCAAACGGTGCAGGCGTAGATATTACGGTACCGTTTAATCCAGGTCGCGGTGATGCTGACGCTGAAATGACTGACGCTGAATCTTTCGCTGATTTAGAGCCGCTACATGATGGCTATCGTAATTGGATTCAGGGCGACTATGCGGTATCACCAGAAGAGATGCTACTTGATCGCACGCAGTTGATGGGATTGACAGCACCTGAGATGGTCGTATTACTTGGTGGTATGCGAGTGCTTGATACTAACCATGGTCAGAGTCAACATGGTGTCTTTACTGAACGTGCTGGCGTGCTTACCAATGACTTCTTTGTCAATTTAACAGACATGAATTACACTTGGCATCCTATAAAAGCAGCTGACAATACTGCTAACAGCTACGAAGTACGTGAGCGTGGTACAGGAAATGTCAAATGGCAAGCAAGCCGTGTAGACTTGGTATTTGGCTCTAACTCTATATTGCGTGCTTATGCTGAACTATACGCGCAGGACGACAACTTGGAAAAATTTGTTCGTGACTTCGTCCACGCTTGGACCAAGGTTATGAATGCCGATCGCTTTGATATCGCCAAATAGATTGAGTTTTGCGCTAGCCAGTATCAACTGATTATCAGTAATCAATAACTTTATGAATAACGAGCAGCTACCTTTTGAAAGGTGGCTGTTTTTTTATGTTCGATAAACAATAATCGCTCTTTATAAATTGTTGGGTCCAATGGTTTCACTAACAGAGCAGTATTTACTGAACAGATAATTTTTTAGTATTGCAAGATATAAACTCTATATTCATAATTATCATAAATTCATAGCTATTTATTATATACAAGAATAATAGCTTTGTTTTACACTACTTTATTACTGTATGTTCAGACATTTTTACTTTCATATACAGACGAGGTTTGTATATTTATACAATAGGATTAAGTTATGGCAATCGACGTAGTGGTCAACCAACGACATTTGCAGATTCAGCTCAAACAGCTAGAAACAGTGTGGCATACGGTGATTAATGGTTATAACTTAAGTCAAGCGGCGACCGTGCTACATACCAGTCAGTCAAGCCTATCAAAACATATTGCCGCGCTAGAAAATCAGTTAAAGACGGAAGTGTTTGTGCGACAAGGCAAACGCTTGACGGGACTGACTACGATGGGCACAGCGCTTATGCCTCATATCGAGTCTATATTTGCTGAAATCCGCACCATTGAGAACCTTAGTCTAGACTTCAATAATCCAAACATTGGTACATTGACGATTGCCACCACTCACACACAAGCACGCTATGTACTGCCACAAGTGGTTAAAGAATTCAAAGATCGCTTCCCTAAAGTAAACTTGATTTTGCAACAGGCAGACCCTGAGACCATCGCTCAGATGGTCATACGTGGTCAAGCGGATATCGGTATCGCAACTGAGTCCTTACTGCATAATAACTATCTTAGATGCTACCGTTACTATGACTGGACGCATCGCGTTATCGTACCGAGCGATCATGAGCTTGCTAGCCAAGAGTCTATTGACCTGCCCACGCTTGCCAGCTATCCAATTGTGACCTATCACGGCGGCTTTACAGGACGCGGCGCGATTGACAAGACATTTGATGAAGCAGGACTAGAGCCAGATATCGTACTAGCGGCGCTCGATGCCGATGTGATCAGTACTTATGTCGGTTTAGGCTTAGGTATCGGTATTATTGCAGAAATGGCGTTTGAGCCAAGCCATTATCAAAACTTGACTGCTATACCTGTAGATCACTTTGGCCGATTCACCAGTTGGATGGCAGTACGTGATGATGCAGAAATACGTCAATATGGGCGTGCTTTCATGGAGCTGTGCCAAAAGCAATTTGCAAATTAATGAGCATTTGTTAAATAAAGTATCTCAGACTTACTCACCCTTACTAGACTAAGTTGTGAATGATAAAATAAATTTTAGAATGTTATTCAATGTTTCTTTTATATGTTATTCATACTTGTATTGGTTTTTAGTAGAATCAAGTTGGCTATTAATTAAAAATATCAATACATATCAACTTGCTCTTTTGTAAACAGGTGATACCGCTCATGGAAAAATTCGTAGCGATCATTATGGCAATTTTTGCCGCCCCTCTACTCATTGGTGGCGCCTATTTATTGTCCTTAGGCGGTAGTCCTTACTACCTCATTGCTGGCGTTATTATACTAACGACAGCTTTTTTATTGTTCAAAAAACACTGGAGTGCTTATGGGTTATACGCGCTATTTATAGTGGCAACTATGGCGTGGGCACTTTGGGAGTCTGGCTTTTATTGGTGGGCGCTAGCACCTCGAGTTGGCTTCCCGCTCATCTTCGGTTTGCTCATGCTATTGCCGTGGGTATCTAACAAAATGCGTGGGCCTAAATATCAAGCTCCTGCAAACGCTACCACTAGTACACCAACCACAGGCTCTACCAAAAAAAATCCTCTGTACTATTGGGGGCTGCTCGTAAGCGTGGCCGTAGGTGCATTACTCTCTTTTGGTAGTCTAGCCAATAATGCCACTGACAAACTTGGTGAGCTGGACTTGACTGCTGCAAACGATGATGAGCAAGACGTCAGTTCAGATGAAGCATCAACTAACCTTGGCGACCCATTATCAAACGGTCAACAGACACCAGATGGTGAATGGAGCGCATATGGTCGCACTGATTATGGCCAGCGCTACTCGCCTCTAGATAAAATCAATACTGATAACGTGAAGGATCTAGAGCTTGCATGGCAAATTCAAACAGGCGATGTCAAAGGGCCTAACGATGTTGGCGAGACCACTTATCAGGCAACGCCATTAAAAATTGGCAATGGCTTATATCTATGTACCCCTCATAACTGGGTAATGGCACTAGATGCCGACTCTGGTGAGACACTGTGGAAGTTCGATCCTCAAGTAGGGGAAAACTTACAACGCCAACATCAAACGTGTCGCGGCGTGTCTTATTATGCTGGTCAAGCGACTAATCCTGACACTATCCCTACAGCTACCAATAACTCAGCAGAGAATAGCAATAGTACAGTCAGCCCCGTGCAAGTACAAAAAATTGCTGGCAATACCTTCGAAAACGCATCTAAACAATGCGACGCCAAGATATTTATTCCATCCTCGGATGCGAAGTTATATGCACTCGACCCAAATACTGGGCAACGCTGCCAAGACTTTGGTGATGATGGTGCGTTAGATTTGATGCATAACATGCCTTTCAATCAAGCAGGATACTACTATTCGACGTCGCCACCAGTAATTGCTGGTGATGTGATCATTGTGGCTGGTGCAGTCAATGACAATTATGATGTCAACTCGCCTTCTGGTGTGATACGTGCATATGACGTCAATACGGGTGAGCTTATGTGGAATTGGGATTCAGGCGATCCTGACAATACCGCGCCTTTCGATGTCAATGACCCGACCCAGACTTACAAGACCAGCTCACCGAACTCATGGTCAGTTGCTAGTGCGGATGAAGAGCTTGGATTGGCATACTTCCCTATGGGCAATCGCACACCCGATCAGCTAGGTAGCTACCGTAATGCTGCTGAAGAAAAGTATGCAACGTCTGTTGTCGCGTTGGATATCGAAACTGGTGAAGCGCGCTGGGTTCAGCAATTTATTCATCATGACCTTTGGGATATGGACACGCCTGCTCAGCCAACTTTACTAGACTTAGAGACCGCTGATGGTGTGCAGCCTGCGCTAGTTGTGCCAACCAAACAAGGCGATGTATATGTCTTGAACCGTGCAACAGGTGAGCCTATTGTCCCGATTAATGAGCGTCCTGCTCCGCAAGGCTATCTTGTAGCAGGAGAACACGCAGCGCCGACTCAACCTTACTCTGGTTTGAGCTTCGAGCCTGAGCCACTGACTGAAAAAGACATGTGGGGCGCCAGTCTCGTTGATCAAATGATGTGCCGTATTGAGTTCAATCAACTTAATTACGATGGTCGCTATACACCGCCATCAACCAATGGTAGCTTGGTCTACCCTGGCAATTTCGGTACCTTCAATTGGGGCGGAATCGCTGTCGATCCTGAAAACGGCGTGATGTTCGGTATGCCGACATACTTGGCATTCAAATCAAAACTTATTCCTAGAGACACGTTGGGCGATGCAGAGACCAACAAAGGGGAGCAAGGCGTCAATGCCAATGCAGGTGCGGATTACGCAGTGGAATTGGGACCCTTCTTATCTCCGCTAGGCGTACCTTGTCAGCAGCCACCATGGGGCACCATTGCTGGTGCTGATCTCGCTACAGGTGATATCGCTTATCAACGCAAAAACGGTACAGTACAAGACTTATCTCCTGTTCCGATAAAACTAGAATTGGGTGTACCTGGTATTGGTGGACCTATCATCACCAAAGGTGGCGTCGCTTTCTTGTCAGCAGCAACGGAAAACAACTTCCGAGCTTACGACTTGAAAAATGGTGACGTACTATGGAATGTCCGTATTCCAGCAGGTGGTCAAGCCACGCCAATGACTTACTTGAACTCTAAAGGTGAGCAAATGATCGTGTTGGTCGCAGGTGGTCATGGTTCAGTTGGGACAACCATCGGTGATTATGTCTTAGCTTATAAGCTTAGTGACCAAGATAAATAGGGTTGTGTTTAGTTTTTAGGACAATGGTAATTTGATTTATCATTTCATTATAATTGACCAATTAGAAAAGCAGGTAACTTAAGTTGCCTGCTTTTTTTAATGCAACAACACAATGTTAGGACGCGCTCTTACGATACTGTTTATAGCTTATTCCAATAAAAGACAACCTTTATCAATACATACTAATATTGTTAAGTGCGCTTAAAAACAGAGTTAGCTGACTTTGTTAAGATTCACTAACAATGACTAGCGACACTTGAAACTACCACTGACTATAAGCATATCAGTAGAAAATAATTTACACGCTACTGGAACATTTATGAGTAAAAAAATTCCTTTATCTTTTCTAGATCTCGCACCCGTCCCTCAAGGTAAGACCATCGCCGAAGGCATTGCCCAAACTGTCAAAACCGCACAGCAGGCCGAAAAATCAGGCTTAAACCGCTACTGGATGGCAGAACATCACAATATGCCAGGCATCGCCAGTGCAGCCACGTCAGTACTACTATCGCATATCGGTAGTCAAACCAATCGCATCCGTATCGGTGCTGGCGGCGTGATGCTACCAAATCATGCCCCTCTAGTTATTGCCGAGCAGTTTGGTACTTTGCAAGCGTTGTACGGTGATCGTGTAGATTTAGGTCTGGGCCGTGCACCTGGTACTGATGGTGCGACATTCCAAGCGTTACGTCGACAAATGAAAGATGCCGAGCGTTTTCCACAAGATGTCCAAGAGCTGATGTATTTTTTAGGTAATGATACAGATGGCAGCCCTGTACAGGCATTCCCTGGGGCAAAATCAGGTATTCCTATTTGGATATTGGGCTCTTCTCTATTTGGGGCGACCTTGGCCGCACATTTGGGACTACCTTATGTGTTTGCCTCACATTTTGCCCCGCAAATGCTTGGGCAAGCCATTGAGGCTTACCGTGAACAGTTCAAACCGTCTGTCTATCTAGATAAACCTTATGTAATGCTGGCTGCAAACTTGTTACTGGCTGATGATGATGCGACAGCTCAATATCATTTTACCTCAGCGCAGCAGAGCTTCGTACGTCTGCGCCGTGGTGAAACTGGTCAAATGCCTAAGCCTACTCACGATATGAACAGTATCTGGAGTCAAGCAGAAAAAATGATGGTAGACAACGCATTGTCAGTATCATTCATTGGTTCTGTTGAAACGGTCAAACCAAAACTCGCTGCATTTTTGGCAACGTATGAGCCAGATGAGCTGATTGTGACGGCTAATATCTATGACCAGGCTGCTCGTATTCGTTCACTTGAACTTACACCGGAGCTAAACTTATTTACTTTACAATGATAACGGACATTTGCATAATTATTGATACACCCTAATAAGAAGAAAACTATGGAAACTTCTACGTTTATTGGTTCGTCAATATTTTTGTACATTGTTGCATTTATCGTTGTAATGGTTATTGGTGGCTATCTAACCTATCGTACCAGTCCAAAGCGCAAGCAGCGCCGTGAAGACAAACGTAATAAAGACAATTCAAACTGATATAAAAATTCCCCTTCTGATATCCAAAAAGGGGAATTTTTAATTTTAACCAACTATAACGACATCATTTATTACTTTTCAACGACAAGCGACTCTACCAATCAACTAAAGAACCAAGATTCTGTTCTTGGGCTTGTTTTGCTACATGCAATGAAACTACCGCATCAAAACTAGCCGCACCGACCGATTTAAATAGTGTAATAGCTTTATCGTCCTTAGTCTTTCCCTCTTCGTTAGTACTGCCCTCTTCTAATGACGCTGTGACTAATGCCTGCAAGTCACCACTCAAGTCATTCCATACCCACGTACAATCCTCGCTCTCATGCGCCTGAATCAAGTCACCTGCTTCGTGATGACTGCCGACCAAGTCGTCAACAATAACCATTTTACTGTTGGCAATAACATCATTGCTTATCTCTTTCATCGAAGGCTGATAAGCGCCGACTGCATTGATATGTACCTCAGATTTTATTTGATCAACATTAAATAAACCGTCAGTTGCACGTGTGGCTACGTTAATAATATCCGCATTACAGATGGCATCGTCTAATACTTCACAGACCTTAATATCCACGTTCCATTGAGCATAATCACGGGTAAAACGTGTTTTAAATTGTTGTGCGCCTTCAGTATGTCTATTCCATAAATATACCGTCTTGATCTCTGGACGTACCGTTAGTACCGCATGTAACTGCTCATAAGCCATGCCGCCACAACCGACCACTGCCACACTCTGACAATCGGGCTTTGCCATATACTTGGTCGCAATACCTGAAAGCGCGGCAGTACGTACCTGCGTAATATAAATACCATCCATCATCGCTAGTATGGCGCCGTTATCATTATTTGACACCGTAATGATAGCCGTGGTCGTTGGCAGATCGCGGCTAGGATTATCAGGACAAATAGTTACTAGCTTTACGACTGTGTATTCGTTCTTGCCATCATACATCGTGGCTGGCATAGATAGATGCGAGCCTGAACGATGACTATCAGAATCAGTAAAGGTGTTTATTACTAAACGTTCAGGTGATTTAGTCCAGCTAGGATGTGCTGCTTGCTGATGCAACAACGCCTCTATCACATCAATGGCGGCTTGCATATTGAGATGCTCTGTCACGACTGCTTTATTTAACAATTGCACGATTAGCGCTCCTATTTAAGGGTTTGTTATTCAAATCGTATTTCGTTCTAAAGAACCACGAGAGTGATTACATCATACCTAGTCCGCGTAAGGTTGCCGCACCAATTGCCATGCCAAACATACCAACAACTGTGGTAAACGCTAAAATATTAGCAGCGAGTATGTCATTACCACCCATCGCTTTTGCCATGACATAACTGGCTGCGGCGGTTGGTGATGCTACCATCAGAAACAGTACACCCATATGCACACTAGATAGACCAAATGCTAAGCCAATGACGATAGCCACAATCGGCGCAACAATAATACGCCCTATACTGGCCTGCATAGATAGCCCTGACGGATGTAGCATTGACTTCATATCAATGCTAGCGCCTGCACAAATAAGTGCTAATGGCAAAGCGACTGCTGCCAACAAATCGCCAGTCGTGTGAATGACACCAGTGATGGGCGGCAATGGCAGCGCTTTATAGACAAATGCCCCAACCAATGCCAAAATCAGTGGATTGGTTGATAGTTTTTTCACGATCATAGTGCCACGACTAATCCATGTATCATCCACACTTTTGGATACACGGCTTAGGGTAATGACCGCTAAGACATTAAACAGTATCGTTACCACACCCATATAAACAGCACCGATACTTAGGCCTTGTGTGCCGTAAGCATTAGCTACCGTTGCAAGGCCAATGATAGCCATGTTGCTACGGAACACGCCCTGTACAAAAACACCTTGGTCCTCAGGACGCTTAACAAAGCGTTTGGCATAAAATTCTGCGCCAATAAATAATATGAACGTCACCAAGATACCGACAAGAATAAGCGTGATTTGCTTAGCATAATCGACGTCACTATCAACCACGCTAAAAAACAATAAACAGGGCAAACAATAGTTAAAGACAAAACTTGATGCCTGATCGATAAAAGTTTTACTTGCTTCACCGCGTCGTTGCATAAAAAAACCCAACCACATTAAGGCAAGGTTGGGTAGGACAATGGTAATAGCAAAAACAATAGCATCAATCATAAGTAGACTCAATTCGGTGATAAGCCCATTAATAAATAGGCATCATCGAGACAAAATAACAGGTAGTAAGAAAAATTTCTGACTTAGTATAGAGATAAAGTAGCAAGTAGGACAAGGTTACATGCTACTTTCTTTTAAAATAGACTATATTCTGACAAACAAAAGCCCGTAATAATATTTCATTACGGGCTTTCTATACTATAAATACTTTATGATAAAAAGCTTTGCTACGCTGTTATTATGAGTCTAATGCAGCTTTTGCTTTTTTGTGCTTTTTAACCGTCATTGCCAACAGCTGTATAGCTGCCGGGGTGACACCACTGACACGTCCCGCTTGAGCTAGCGTCGCAGGACGAACTTTCGTAAGTTTCTGTACAATCTCATTTGATAAACCTGACACGACGCTATAATCAAAATCTAGCGGCAACGCTGTATTTTCTAGACGTTTCATTTGATCGATATCTTCTTGCTGACGATCAATGTAGCCTGCATATTTAACAGAAATCTCTATCTGTTCTCCTACTTGCGCATCAACGGTTGAGTCAGTGATAGCAGCAATATCAGCAAAATGTATTTGCGGACGTTTGAGCAAATCAAAAGCAGTCGACTCTTTAGACAGCACCTCTCCTGTTTGCTCAGTCACTTGTTTACCTAAAGCATTAGCAGGCGTGGCCCACATGTCTTTTAAGCGTGATGTTTCTGTGGCGATAGACTCCATCTTTTCTTGATAAGCTTGCCAGCGTACATCGTCCACTAGACCCAGCTTACGGCCAGTCTCTGTCAAACGTTGATCTGCATTGTCTTCACGTAAGAGCAAGCGATATTCTGCGCGGCTCGTAAACATACGATACGGCTCAGTGGTGCCATGGGTAATCAAATCATCAACCAACACACCAAGATACGCTTCATCACGGCGCGGTGTCCAGGTATCAAACTCACTATTATTGGTCGTTTCGAGTGCAGCATTGGTACCTGCGAGCAAGCCTTGCACCCCTGCTTCTTCATAGCCTGTCGTACCATTAATCTGACCAGCAAAATACAGGCCATCAATAGACTTCGTTTCAAGCGTTGGCTTTAAGTTTTGCGGATCAAAATAATCATACTCAATCGCATAACCTGGACGAGTAATATGTGCATTCTCTAAGCCTTTCATACTATGAATAAACTCTAACTGCACATCAAATGGCAAACTGGTTGAAATGCCATTTGGGTATAGCTCATGCGTGGTCAAACCTTCTGGCTCGATGAAAATTTGATGGCTGTCTTTATCCGCAAAACGATGGATTTTGTCTTCAATCGACGGACAATAACGCGGACCTACACCTTCGATTTTGCCAGAAAACATCGGTGAACGATCAAGATTTTCACGAATAATGTCATGGGTGCGCGCATTGGTATGCGTAATATAGCAGTTGACCTGTTCAGGATGCATAGAGACGTCACCCATATAGCTCATCACTGGCAATGGTGTATCACCCGGCTGCACCGTCATCACACTAAAGTCAACACTACGCGCATCGATACGTGCTGGTGTACCTGTTTTTAAGCGCCCTACTGGTAGTTTCAGCTCACGCAGACGGTCAGCAAGCTTAATCGAAGGCTGATCCCCTGCACGGCCACCTTTAGAGTTTTCCAGTCCGATATGAATGACACCGCCTAAGAAAGTTCCTGATGTCAGAACTACTGTCTGCGTCTTGAAAATAATACCTGTAGAGGTAACAACTGCTGTGGCACGACCGTTCTCTACCAAAATATCGTCCGCACCTTGTTGAAACAAATCAAGGTTTGGCTGGTTTTCTAAGGTATGACGAATAGCAGCTTTATAAAGAATACGATCCGCTTGAGCACGTGTGGCTCGTACTGCTGCGCCTTTACGGCTATTTAGTACACGGAACTGGATACCCGCTTTATCTGTCGCCAATGCCATTGCACCGCCTAGCGCATCAATCTCACGTACCAAATGCGATTTACCGATACCACCAATCGCAGGATTACAGCTCATCTGCCCGAGTGTTTCGATGTTATGCGTCAACAATAAGGTCTGTGCGCCCATACGTGCAGCCGCTAGAGCAGCTTCTGTACCAGCGTGACCACCGCCGATCACTATCACGTCATAATGTTTTGGGTATTGCATGTGTGCCTCACTTGACTCATAACGTTGCTGATTGTCATATCCTATCGTTAGATAAAATAATAGATAGTCAGCGAATAAACGTCAGTCGTATTTATAAAAGAGATAACGACTCAGTTAAGTCGTTCATAATTGGTTAGATAACCTGTCATTATAACAATTTTTTGACGCTTAAAAAACGTTGGAACAAAAACTATTATAATTAAGTGAAAAGATATCTACCTTAGCAATTATAGATCTAATCAACCCCTAACCACTTTAGTTAATGCCTCTCTAGTTGTTATCCTATTATTCGCTATTTTGATTATCATTTTGGTCGTTGTTACCAGGGCTAAGCGGTACGACCTGATCTGATTGACCACTAGACAGCATGTGATGGCTACCATACCCTTCTGGATTAATCTGTAGATAGGCGTTCATTTGACCAATCGCCTCACCATCGTCACTCGCCAAGATCTGATTTTTGATGAGATCGACTGGCGGTAATGGTAAGTTTTTAAGCAATGCCAAACGCTGATGGTTATCACCTTTGTTGACCACCAATTCGATAAGCTGACGGGCATCGATGGGCAAATCTGGTGTGTTTTGTGCTAATAATGCCAAATGATAAGCACCTGCAGAATCTTGGTCTACCACGATGCGCTGCTCAATGGCCACATATGTCGCTTCAGTTGCACCGCCTGCCACACTAAGCTGATGGATACATTTAAGTGCTGAATATGATTCATTATTAGCAATCTCAATAATGCGAGTAGACTCATTTTTTAAACGCTCACGGCGTTTTTCAATCGCCGCTTGCTCGGTAGCTTCTTTTTGCTCGCTTGACTGGTCTGTGGTTTGGTTACTCATAAAGCTCTCTTACTCATCTGATAATTATTATTTATATAGCTGATATCTTGGACATTATATGGGGGTGTATCCTATAAAAACAATGAAGTCTAAAGACACTGAAATATAGAGTTAATAAGGACACCAGTAAACACAATATCAGCGGCAATAAAAAACCCAAATAGCCATCAAATGACTATCTGGGTTTGCTGTGCTTGTGTCTTGCAAAGGCTAGTTGGACATCAAAGACATCCAATTCACACTTTCAAGTATTAAGCAGCAGGGCTGTTTGCTTCAACCAACGGCTTTAGCTCGCCTGATTGATACATTTGCAAGATGATGTCTGATCCACCCATCAACTCGCCATCAATCCATAATTGTGGGAACGTTGGCCAGTTCGCAACCTTTGGCAACGTTGCACGGATTTCTGGGTTTTCTAAAATGTTTACAAACGCAAATGGACGACCAATCTGAGTCAACACTTCGATAGAGCGTGCTGAAAAGCCGCACTGTGGAAATTGCGGTGTGCCTTTCATGTAAATAATAACTTTATTGTCACGGATTTGATCACGGATCAATTGTTCAACGTCGTTTGCAGCAGTGTTTGGGGTTTGCTCACTCATAAAAGCTCCTATTGATAAAGTGGTTCATTAAAATGATTATTTATATAAAATAATTGTATAAAGACGTGGCTGATACATGGGGCGACTGCCACTGTATTACAAGCACAAATTTCGATCTATATCGGTTCAACAGCATTAGGAACTAATAATACCACGGCGTTGGCCATGATGCCCTCTTGTCGACCCGTAAATCCCAATTTTTCAGTTGTGGTCGCTTTCACACTGATATTGCTACTATCTGTTTGTAAGTCGCTTGCGATATTGGTACACATTGCTAGATTATGCGGCGCTAACTTTGGACGCTCACACATCACCGTGATATCAGCATTACCTAGGCTATAACCAGCCTCTTGCACTTTGCTATAGACATAACGCAGTAGCACTCGTGAATCCAAACCAGCATGTGCCGCATCGGTATCAGGAAAATGCTGCCCGATATCACCAAGCGCCAATGCGCCAAGTAGCGCGTCTGCGAGCGCATGCAACACCACATCCCCGTCAGAGTGTGCGAGCAAACTGTGAGTATGCTCAATGGTCACACCTGCTAGCACCACGTATTGCTGCTGCTGACCATTGTTATGAAAAGCGTGAACGTCGATACCTTGACCGATTTTTATCATTATTATTCCAAGATGAGTTAGAGATGATTAAAATAATTCAAAACCATTATCTGAATTTTCAAAGTGGTTTTCCTAGTAGCCAGACACCATCGGTCGCCACCCGTTTCAATTAACTGGTATAATATGACGTTTATTTTATCATAATACCAGATCCAAAAGACAAGCTGACGTTATGGTGCTGATACTGCGCATTGTAGTAATCACTCAATTCGTAACGTCGAGCTGTAATTTGGACAACGTATAAATAGTTGAGCCGTTTTATGTCAGCCATACAAAATACCTCAAGCACAACCGTTTCTGAGTCTTTTAATACTCATCGCCCTTTAACACTTGCTGATGTCGAAAACCCTAGTACCAAGCATGTGATCGTCGGTATGTCAGGCGGGGTCGACTCTTCTGTATCCGCCGTTCTACTTCAACAAGCCGGCTTCAAGGTCGAAGGCTTATTTATGAAGAACTGGGAAGAAGATGACGGCACCGAATACTGTACGGCGATGGATGACCTAGCAGACGCGCAAGCCGTATGTGACAAAATCGGCATGAAGCTGCACACGGCCAACTTTGCTATGGAGTATTGGGATCGTGTATTCGAGCATTTTTTAGCAGAATATAAAGCAGGACGTACCCCAAACCCTGATATTTTGTGCAACAAGGAAATCAAGTTTAAGGCGTTTTTAGACTATGCATTGACTCTTGGTGCTGATTATATCGCTACTGGTCACTATACGCGCCGCAGTGTGAACTACAAGAATGACGACGATACTGAGGTTGCCCAGCTACTACGCGGTCTTGATAATAATAAAGACCAAAGTTACTTCTTGCATGCGGTTGGCGGCGATAAAATCGCTAAAACGCTATTCCCAGTTGGTGAGCTTGAAAAGCCAGTAGTACGTCAGATTGCTGAAGAGCATGACCTAGCGACAGCTAAAAAGAAAGACTCTACGGGAATTTGTTTTATTGGTGAGCGCCGCTTTAAAGACTTCTTGCAGCAATACCTGCCTGCCCAAAAAGGCGAGATACTTACTGATGATAATACAATCATCGGTACTCATGACGGCCTTATGTATTACACATTGGGTCAACGCGGCGGCATCGGCATTGGCGGTGTTAAAGACCGTCCTGAAGAACCATGGTTTGTATTGGCAAAAGACTTAGAGAAAAATCGTTTAATTGTGGGTCAAGGTCATGAAAATCCAATGCTAATGAGCAACGAGCTAAAAGCCTATAAGCTCGATTGGACGAATGGTCACGCCCCTGCAGATGTGTTTAGCGACGAAGGTCTAGCCTGTGTGGCAAAATCTCGCTATCGTCAGCCAGATCAAGCATGTCGTGTATTTGCGACCAATGCTGATGGCAGTGAAGTGCGCGTGGTATTTGATGAGCCACAGCGCGCTGTCACCCCAGGTCAATCAGCGGTATTTTATATCGATGAAGTATGTCTAGGCGGCGGCGTGATTGAATCTATCGATGCACCTTGCGGATTTTAATTACTGCATAAGACTACAACCTAAAGCATAGAGGTTAATGTAGTGAGTAATATAATTTTAACGAGCTTTAACATCGCTTTATTTGCATAGACCACTTTTTTAATATCATATTTCTGCTATATTACGCGCAACGATTTTGACGTCGTTTATTATATGGTAATTTTTTATCTCGACTCTTGCAGTTTTTTATTTCATAACTACTGAGGCATAACCATGACCCCACTTACCGCTCTCTCTCCAATTGATGGCCGTTACGCATCAAAGGCTGACAGCTTACGTCCTTATTTATCTGAATTTGGTCTAATCAAAGCCCGCGTCACGGTAGAGATTCGCTGGTTGCAGTCTTTGGCTGACAACAGCGCAATTGGTGAATTAGCAGCATTTGATGACCAGACCAACGCTTTTTTGAATGCAATCGTTGATAACTTTAGCGAAGCAGATGCTCAAGCTATCAAAGACATCGAAGCGACGACCAATCATGATGTAAAAGCGGTTGAGTACTTTATCAAAGACAAATTCCGTGGTCAGGATGCCTTGATTGACTCACTTGAATTCATTCACTTTGCCTGTACCAGTGAAGACATCAATAACCTATCATATGCATTGATGCTAAAAGACAGCCGTGAGCTCGTCGTTGCCAAAATGCAGCAAGTGACTGACAGCATCGCTGAGTTGGCTATTGCTCATGCTGACCAACCAATGCTATCGCGCACGCATGGTCAGACAGCCAGTCCAACGACGCTTGGTAAAGAGATGGCAAACGTGGCCTATCGCCTAGCTCGTCAAATCAAGCAAATCGATCAAGTAGAGCTGTTAGGTAAAATTAACGGCGCCGTTGGTAACTACAATGCCCATTTTTCAGCGTACCCTGATGTTGACTGGCAGACTCACGCTGAATCATTCATCAATCAGCGTTTAGAGCTAACGTTTAACCCTTATACGACTCAGATTGAGCCGCACGATTATATCGCTGAGTTGTTTGATGCTGTTAAACGCTTCAATACCATCTTGATCGATTTCAACCGTGATATTTGGCAATATATTAGCTTAGGTTATTTCAAACAGCGTCTAAAAGACGGTGAAGTTGGCTCTTCTACCATGCCGCATAAAGTTAACCCCATTGATTTTGAAAACTCTGAAGGTAACTTAGGCGTTGCCAATGCGACGCTGGCACATTTGGGTGAGAAGCTACCAATTTCACGTATGCAGCGTGATTTATCAGACTCAACCGTATTACGTAATATCGGTGTTGGCCTAGCACAGAGCATGATTGCTTTTGATGCTTGTCTAAAAGGTGTTGGTAAACTTGAATTGAATGCACAACGTTTGAACGATGATTTGAATCAAGCGCAAGAAGTATTGGCAGAACCGATTCAAACCGTTATGCGTCGCTACCGTGTTGAAAACCCGTACGAAAAACTAAAAGCATTAACTCGTGGTAATGCCATGACTCGTGAAGCCATGCTAACATTTGTCGAAAGCGATGAGCTATCGGCGGTTAGTGATGCGGATAAAGAACGCTTACGTGCTTTGACGCCTGCTACTTATATCGGTAATGCCGCTGAGCAAGCACGCGCTATTAAAGAATGGATTGCCAAGCTTTAATAACTGATAAGAGTATACTTGTAATGAGATCAGACTAGAGAGTTAGAAGCGCATAGTATTATTTACTCGCTCCTATCTTTCTAGTACTTTTATCTTATTAAGGTGTTATCTCAATAAATAATAACCTTACTTTGAATACTATGACTGGTTTTGATTCGATTGATTTTGATTCAAAACCCATAGTTGATAAGTAAGGTTTTATTTTTTATCATCATCGTCATCACTGTCGCCTGGTATGACTGCTTTACCCACAGCAACGGTTCCTTTGACCACGCCTTTGGTAGTTTTATAAGCGATTTTAGCAGGTACTGTGACGATTTTATGCACACAGGCTTGTAGCAAAAACACGCTAGCGATGATGACAACAAAATGTAGCTTTTTCATAACTTTCCTACGATTGAATGGATGCTCTGATGACAGCTATTATCTTGATAACCGTTATTGCTTAGATGCACTGTATAAACGTCACCAAAATAATAGACATCAAATAGATGACAATCTTAAACTATTAAAACCCTCCTATAAAGCATCCCTTATTATTAATCTTGTACGCAGCTAAAATATGGATTTATCAATGACTTCTATACCTCTTTGTTTGCCCGACTCTATGACACCTGAGCAATTTTTGACTGAATACTGGCAAAAAAAACCATTGCTTATTAAGCAAGGGTTGCCGCAGCTGGTTGATATGTTTGAGCCAGATGACATGATTGGGCTTGCGCTTGAAGAAGATGCGAGTGCACGACTACTGACTCAAGCAGCCAGTAAAAAAGAAGGTCAGGCGCAATGGCAACTCAAAAAAAGCCCGCTCACTGAGGCAGACTTTGAAAACCTACCAGAGCAATGGACCGTATTGGTACAAAACCTTGAGCAATGGTCTCCAGAGCTTGGTCAGTTGTGGCAAGCGTTTGACTTTATTCCGCAATGGCAACGTGATGACATTATGGTATCTTACGCGCCAACAGGTGGTTCGGTCGGTAAGCATTATGACGATTATGATGTATTTTTGGCACAAGGATACGGCTCTAGACGTTGGCAGTTAGGAAAATTCTGTGATGAGCAGACAGAGTTTGTGGCTGATGAGCCTCTGCGCTTGTTTGACGATATGGGTGAGCTTATCTTTGATGAGATACTAGAAGCGGGTGACGTCCTTTATGTACCGCCGAAACTATCACATTTTGGTGTGGCGCAAGATGACTGTCTGACTTTTTCTTTTGGTTGCCGTCGCCCAAACCTCATGCAAATCATCGATAGTGTGGCCGATATTGCGACCAATGACAGCAAATTATTTATTCCGATGCTACTACCCCAAACGCTACAAGCATCAGGTAAATTACAAGCGGATAGTATTACGGCTATTAAAACTCAATTGTTAGAGATGCTACAATCTGATCGCGGTGACGATATGATTCGCCAAGCAGTATCAGAAGTGGTGAGTAAACGCCAATATGATGCGCTGATGCCAGAAGAGACATTAGATACTGATGAGCTCATGCAAGCGCTATCAGCAGGTGCTACATTGCAAGCCGACTATAGCAACCGCCTACTCTATAGCCAGACCGATAATAGCATCGTGCTATATGCCAATGGCCAACGTATTGATGGGCTTGATGAAGCTGCTATATCAGTATTAGTACGATTGGCAAATGGTGAAGCATTACAGCATAGTGACGTCACCGATGTCGATGTAGACGATTTGAGCGAATGGATAGAGAACGGTTGGGTATGGGTAGATATTGCTGAATAAAACTCTACAATCAAACTTCAGCTAGAGCCATAAATAAAAAAAACCGCTATCTAATAATTACTCAGATAGCGGTTTTTTCTTATACATTTCATGCATTCACTAGTTTGGTATTTATAGTATTACCAAACACCACTTAGCCTTTATAAAAGTTGATATAAAAGCCAAGCAGATTCGTAATTAATGTAACTTTTCTACTCTGTACCAAGCTCAAGCAAGCTCGCGTTACCACCGATTGCTGTGGTATTGATAGTCTTGACGCGCTCAGTGACAAAACGATGTAGATAATCAGGCGTTAGCATTTCTGACAAGCCTTCCATATCAGTGACACTAATCACTTGTGTCAAAATACCGTCAGTGTTGGCAAGCTCTTGACTGATAGCTTGTACTTCGCTGCGGCTACCAGAAGCAGCCACTTGCGCTAGACGATCGATATACAATAGCGTGACCGTTTGCGAGTCATTAGCCACACTCAATACATCTTCGCTGATACCTGTATCGTACAATATCTTGGCAGCTTCATTGCACATCTCATCTTGACTTGGGCAATGCAATATAACTTCATTGCCTGTCAACAATGCCGCGATAAGCTGACCTAGTACTGCCATGGCTCTAGCAGATTCGCCACCGATGACCATCGTCTTACCACGACCAGTGACATACAAGTCATTAGACTCGCCCGTCGCACCCGTCAAACGATGCATCTCATCCAAGCTAGGCGCAGCGCTCAACAAATGGTTGAACAAACGCTTTGCTTTGTTGGCATCACCAGTGAGTAGTGCCAGTTTTGGAATGGCTGCTTGTAGATACGTTGCGCGGTTGACTGCGCCAAGTAGTCGCCAAGATTCACAAACCTGGGCATGATTTTTTTTGAATTCAGTCGCCATGTTGCTACTCCTTATGCGAGTTCTGTTTGAGTGGTAGTTTGGGTTTCGGTCGCTGTCATGTGAGCCGCTGACTGTTCAGCATTTACTGATTCTGAGCTAAGCTGCATTAAACGCGCGACATAGTGTGGGCCACCAGCTTTAGGGCCAGTACCAGATAGACCACAACCACCGAATGGCTGTACGTTTACGACCGCGCCGATTTGGTTACGGTTGATATAAGTGTTACCGACAAAGGCACGGCGTTCGATATGCTCAACAGTATTCTCGATACGGCTATGAATACCTAACGTCAAACCAAAACCTGTGTTGTTGATGGCATCAATCAGCTTATTCAAATCACGCGCTTGATAACGCAGTACGTGTAAAATTGGGCCAAAATGCTCACCACCGATCACATCAATACTATTCACTTCGATTGCTGTAGGCAATACAAAAGTAGATTTCTCTTGGCTAACGACTGAGCTTGAGCTCATTGGCGTCTGTGCCAAAATAGTAGCGGTCGGCTCAGCACTCATACGTTCAATATGCGCCTCTAAACCCTCCTTGGCATCAGCATCGATGACTGGGCCTACATCTGTAGCAGCGTATAGCGGATTGCCGACAGATAGCTCAGCCATGTTACCTTGTAATAACTCGATTAAACCATCAGCCATCTCTTCTTGCACACACAATATGCGACAAGCTGAACAACGCTGACCTGCTGAACCAAATGCTGAGAGTACTGCATCTTTAACAACTTGCTCTGGCAATGCCGTTGAATCAACGATCATCGCGTTTTGACCGCCAGTCTCAGCGATAAAGACAGGCAGCTCACCACTGGTTTGTGCATGATCATTCAAGCTTTGGTTGATACGTTGTGCAGTTTGAGTAGAGCCTGTAAATATCACACCTGCAATATTGTCAGCAGCCGTCAAAGCCCCACCTACGTCGCCTGCACCAATCACTAACTGCAAAGCTTCTGCTGGGATACCCGCTTGATACATTAACTGCGCACCAAAGTGTGCAACCAAACTGGTTTGTTCGGCAGGTTTGGCTACTACGGTATTACCTGCAGCAAGCGCAGCTACAATCTGTCCTGTGTAGATAGCCAATGGGAAGTTCCATGGGCTGATACATACGAAGGTGCCACGTGGTTTATATACTTGGCGAGACTGCTTGCCAGCCAAATCTGTAAACTCATGTACCACATCATCTAGACGCTCTGCTTCATCGGCATAAAAACGACAGAAATCAACAGCTTCTTTGATTTCATCGATACCGTCCTGCATGGTTTTACCCGCTTCAACTTGGCATAGTGCCATTAGCTCAGCGTAGTTTTCCTCATATAGCTCACCAATTTTGCGCAAGATTGCTGCACGCTTAGCAGCTGGCACATTTTGCCATACATCTTGACCAGCAACTGCAACGTCAATCGCTTGGCGAGCCACATTAGCGTTAGCATAAGTTACTTCACCAGCACTAACTTCGTGATTCCAAGGCGCAAGTACAGTCTGCTTATCAAGTTGATGCGTTTGACCATCTACCTCATATGTATCAACAGCTTTACCATTAATGATAGAGGTTGCTGACCAAGTTTTGTCTAAATGACTGTCGATGGCTGCTTTGAAACGTAACCACTGCGACTCTACAAAGATATTCGGGCCAAAACTTGCACGACGCTCACCATAAATCTCTAACGGTAATGGGATGTCTGTATTGTGCAATGTTGCATTACCAAGCAGCTTGTCATATGGATGCACCGTTAGCTTTTCAATTGGGTAAGACTTGTCTAGCAACTGATGAACAAATGAGCTATTAGCACCGTTCTCTAATAAGCGACGTACCAAGTACGGCAGCAAATCCTTATGTGCACCTACCGGCGCATAGATACGTACAGGAATCTGATACGCTTGCAGAATATAATCATAAAGTGCATCACCCATACCATGCAGACGTTGGAACTCAAAGTCTCTATGTGCACTCATGGTAATGATTGACGCAAGTGTGTGCGCATTATGCGTCGCAAACTGTGGCCAGATTAGCCCGCGCAGATGGTCTGACAATAAGAAACGCGCACAAGCAAGATATGCCGTATCCGTACCTTCTTTGCGTGTCCAAACCGGATAGCCTGATAGACCTTTTTGCTGAGCAAGTTTGATCTCAGTATCCCAATAAGCGCCTTTTACTAGACGAAGTGGAATACGGTCACCGACTTCAGTAGACAAACGAGCAAGCCAACCTAATACAGCGATTGCGCGCTTAGAGTACCCTTGCACGACGATACCTAAACCATCCCAGCCCGCCGTCAAATTATCACGGTACAAAGACTCAAACAGTTTCAAAGAAATCTCAAGACGATCTGCTTCTTCAGCATCAATGCTGATATCGACGTTGACTTCACGTGCCGCCTCAATCAACAGCAGGCAGCGCTGACGCAATAACCCCATTACCTGAGCTTCTTGCGTCGCTTCATAGCGAGGATGCAATGCTGATAATTTAATAGATACTGATGGCTTTGGCATGCCTTCTTTTACTTTGACGTTGGCAGTGGCTCTGATCGCATGTAGATAGTCGTTGAAATATTTTTCAGCGTCTTGGTGCGTGATAGCCGCTTCACCTAACATATCAAATGAATAGGTATATCCTCTATTACGATATGGCTGACTGTTTTTGTTAGCTTCCTCAATGGTCTCACCCAATACGAACTGATGACCCATGATACGCATGGCTTTTTGCATCGCGCTACGAATGACAGGCTCGCCCATCTTTTTCGTCATACGATCCAAGAAACCTGATGCTGTCGTGCTACTGTCAATACTGACAACACGACCAGTCATCATCATGCCCCATGTTGACGCATTGACCATAAAGCCATTATCATTTTTAATGTGCTTTTTCCAGTCGGCTACACTCATTTTGTCATGAATAAGCGCATCAGCAGTATAATTATCTGGTACACGAATCAGGGCTTCTGCTAAGCTCATCAGCAAGATACCTTCTTGGGTATCAAGGCTATACTCAAGCAATAATGAGTCAACCATCTTGACGGCTTTACCATCATTACGCACGTGCTCAACCAGTTTACGCGTTTGCTCAGCAGCAGCATCGCGTTCTTCTATACTAGGTTTGGCAAGTGGTAACAACTCAGACAACCAGCGTTCTTCATCGACGCTATATAATGGCGAAACACGCTTATGTAACTCTTCTGCTGACTGGGCGAGATACTCAGGCAACAGCATGTCAACAGGATTAAACAAGATCGGCTCTTGCGGGGTAAACTGGTCTACTGGGTTCATAATAACTCCATAACTATCGTTTAAAAACCATAATAAATGGTGCTTTAGGAAGTCTGATCGTCCTGTATAACTGCTCATAACCACTATCAAAAATAGTGGTTATTGACGGAGATTCACAGCAATAATCAAAAGACCAAACGGCGCCATCACAAAACTAGAAAATCCAGCATAAGCTGGAGACGGTTAAGTAGGTCGTTCGACTGTTAAACGGGCTACGTTAACAATACAAAGGCAACAACGGAAAGCTAAGCGGCATTAGTGCCTTCTTCTTGTTAGTAGTGAAAGGAGTGTGATGACCAAATATCGCATTATTGAACCGAAAATCGCTCTAATAATCACAAATTTGTCATCTTTGATGATGCTAATTCACTGTAAGAAAAACCTCTACGGCGTTGATTGAGGTGATGCGCTTAACTTGGCTATAATATCATGAAAGTTTTTTTCCAACTAACGAAATTTATTATTTTCATAAATTAATATATATCTAAATAACAATAACTTACAAGCACTTTATTAACGATAACACTTTGGTCACGTTTTTTTGTTTACTATTGTCGATTGTTTGTAATACCTATGCCTATCACAACTGTTAAAAATACCAGCGCCAATATCAGAACTACCGAGCTACATCACTAACAAAAAAACCCTCTTTATCATTCATTGATAAAGAGGGTTTTTTTGTTAGTGCGTGTTTAAAATAACATCTCAGTCGTTACCGGTTTTAGGCACCATTAAACTAAGACAATTTTTGCCAATAGTACGAGAGTCAACAACCATACTGGAATGCTAATGTCAGAGAATTTACCTGTTAATGCCTTGGTTGCAGTATAAGTGATGAAACCTAAAGCAATACCATCAGCGATAGAGTATGTCAGGGGTGTAAACAATAATACAACCGCAACAGGTCCTGCCTGAGTCAAGTCAGACCACTCTACCTCTTTTAATGTACCCAACATCAGTACCGCAACATAGAAAATCGCCCCTGCTGTGGCATAAGCAGGAATCATGCTGGCTAAAGGAGCAAAGAAAATACTGAGCAAAAATAGGATGCCAACAGTCACAGCGACCAATCCAGTACGACCACCTGCAGCAACCCCTGAAACACTTTCGATATAACTGGTCGTTGATGACGTACCAAAGAAAGTACCTGCTACTGTCGCCGTAGAATCAGCAAGCATGGCTTTACCCATATTCTTGACTTTACCGTCTTTATCAACCAATCCTGCCTGTTGAGTAGTTGCAATCAACGTACCTGCCGTATCGAACAAATCGACAAATAAGAAGGCGAAAATAATACTGATCATACTTACATCAAAAGCGCCAGCAATATCAAGCTGCATAAGCGTAGGGGCTATAGATGGTGGCGCAGAGATAATACCTGTGAACTGAGTATTTCCCGTTAATAAACTGACTAACGCCACAAATAAAATGCCAATGGTGACAGCACCTGGAACTTTCTTATAAGACAAAGCCATAATAACAATAAACCCTACCGCAGCCATCGCCGGAGAGAATGTCGTCATATCACCTAGACCAACCAAAGTGGCATCATTATTAACGATAACCCCTGAACTTTGTAGTGCAATAAACGCTAGAAACGCGCCAATACCAGCAATCACACCTTGCTTGAGTGACACGGGAATAGAGTTGATGATCAACTCTCGAATCTTGAATAGGCTTAAAAGCACAAAGATACAACCAGACAAAAATACCGCACCAAGCGCTACTTGCCATGTGTAGCCCATACCAAGTACAACGCCATAAGTAAAGAAAGCGTTAAGACCCATACCAGGAGCCTGAGCAACAGGCAAGCGAGCATAGAGACCCATGATAAAACACCCGATTGCCGCTGCTAGACAAGTCGCTACAAACACAGCTCCTTTGTCCATGCCTGCGTCGGCTAAGACGTTAGGGTTAACAAAGATAATATAGGCCATCGTCAAGAACGTGGTTATACCAGCGATGATTTCTGTTTTGATCGTGGTATTTTCACCATTAATCCCAAAATAGCGTTCAATTGCATTCATAAGTGTCGCCCCCGACTGGCTAATAAAAAGTCATCATTACCTAAAATTAAGCATGACCTCAGCAAAAAATAACGATGCCACAATAAGAATAATGCAGTAACAAAGCGTAACATATTAGACGAGTTATCTTACAAACTCAATCATTGATAATGTCTATCTCGTACAAAGCTGAATTTCGAGAAGCTGTGAAACGACAGCATAGAAAAACGATATAAAGCCATATATAGTCGTATTGCTTTAGGCTATTCAAAAAACTATTTTCTACTCATTATTGAGATGGTATTCGGTTTGAGTCATAAATTTTAGGCAATAACTATTTGCTCTGTCATTATTCATGTTATTCAACTAACTACTGACTTAACCAATAGCAGCCCAACTAAATAGTCCTTTAACACATTAATAATGACCTTTTTCTCATTTAGAAGTAAACTAGGGGGCTATTATACCGATGCCTATATGGCGATACTTATTGTTGAAGCTTTTTTCTCAACACAGTTACAAATTTCTGGTGAAGAAATCTACTACGTATTAAAAAATAAACAGTGTTTGTTTAAAGGTTGTCTGGTTTGGACGACACTATTCCAGCCAGCTGTTATCAATTATCCGTGAGTCCATTACATGCCTGAATCATTAAATATTGTCGATCTTATTACCCAAGCCAGTCTACTGGTGCAGATTGTGATGGTACTATTGTTATTAGCCTCTTTGCTCAGCTGGGTTATGATCTTTCGCATGAGTGCGCGACTTGGTACAGCCAAAAACTTTGATCAACAATTTGAGACTTGGTTTTGGTCAGGCGAAGACTTGGCTAAACTATATCAAGGCATCCAAGGCTCTCCTGATCGCCAGGGACTTGAGCAGATTTTTTATGTAGGCTTTTCAGAATACCTGAGAATGCATAAAAAGCGTCAACCTAAAGACGACATTATCGATGGTGTTGAACGCAAGTTACGCGTCGGTCTAGGACGCCAGCAGCAATTGCTAGAGTCAGGGCTGACGACGCTAGCCAGCATTGGCTCCGTTGCACCATATATTGGACTGTTCGGTACAGTATGGGGCATCATGAATGCTTTTTTGGGACTGTCTCAAACTGAGCAAGCTACCCTCGCCTCGGTAGCGCCCGGTATCGCTGAAGCCCTAATTGCTACAGCTATGGGGTTGTTTGCGGCTATCCCTGCGGTATTGGCATACAATCATTTCACAGCAAAATCGAGCCAGTTATATGACTCACGTGCCTTATTTTGTGATGAAATGACAGGCATGTTACAGCGTGAGACCAGCGTGCAAACGCCTATGAGTAAAGAAACCCAAGTTACTGCAGGTCAGGTGACAGGGCTATGAAACCAAACCCCTACGGCCGTGAAAAAAAAGCGCTCAATGCGGAAATGAACGTCGTTCCTTATATTGACGTTATGCTTGTATTATTGGTGATATTTATGGTGACAGCGCCGATGCTGATTACAGGTGTCGATGTCGACCTACCAAAAGAGCAAACCAATACCATCAGTCAAAGCCAACTACCTGTGATTGTTTCTTTGACCGACAAAGGTGATATCTTTATAAGCTATGAAAGCAATGTCGACGTGCCAGTAAATGAGCCTGAGCTGATTAATACATTATCTAACCTACAGTCTCAAAGCGACAATAATAATGCTGAGCCAGTACAGGTGATGATCAATGCGGATCAAAACAATCAGTACGGTGCCATCATGACACTCATGGCAACCTTGCAACAAGCAGGTATTGAAAAAGTAGGGTTACTGACCGGTGCGCCTCTACCTACACCTTCCTTGTAGTGATGAGCGTCCCTTGAGACACCCTTCAAATAATAATAACTAATACTAGTAGTCAATCCGACACACCACGTTCATGAGTATCCTTACCATGCATAATGCTCCTGCCGTCTATGTACCTACCGAACCAGAAAGCAATGGGCTCACATTACCTACGTTGCTCAGCTTTCTGGCGCATGGTCTTATTATCGGTATATTGGTTTACAACTATCAAACCACTGAAGTTGAGACTGCTGGTAGTATTGAAACGGTCATGGTATCTCCTGAGCAACTTGCTGAAATGCAAGGACAAATATTGGCCAGCCGTGCAGCAGCCAATACGATGCCAATGAATAGTAGCACTAGCGACTCGTCTAGTAATGCCCAGCCACAGGTATCTAGTGTTAGTACGCAAACTACAAGCCAGACAACCTCTCAACGTGTGCCTGTATTTACACAAACTGAGGAGCCAGCTGGTCAACCCATACTGATGAGCGAAGACCATCAAAAACGTCTGCTTGAACAAAATCAAGAATATGAACGCAAAATGGCTGAGTGGGCAGCACAATTAGATGAGTCAGCTATGGAAGAGCTTGACCAAATCGATCAAAGCAAACGTGATCAGCTCGTAGAAGAACAAAAAAGGCTGGGAGAGTTTCGTCAAAAGCAAAACAATTCACCAAAGATAAGACGTCCCACTGCTAGCGATCGTAACATAGAGATTGATACCGACGGCTCTGGTAACGCAGGGAAAACCTTTAGCCTGTCAGATGGTCAGTCAACTATCTCTGGCGACACACCAACCTCTAGTATATCCAAAGGCAGTAATCGCTCTGCATCGAGCGACAGTCGTGGTACTAGCAACAGTGAAATCATCAATTTAATCAAACGCAACTATACGCCACCTACCGCCGCGCGAGGCTCTACCCAACGCGCAACCTTGACTATCACTGTCAATGCCAATGGCGATGTAGTCAACGTGACAGTTTCCGGACCTGATAGTACGGTCAACGAAGCGGCAAGACAAGCAGTACTCAATATTGGTAGTCTCCCGATTGATGCTGATGACTCTAAATACCCGACTTTTACCATACAGTTTAAAGGCAGTAATTAATCAGTTGCTAGGTCTTTGTAAGATTGGTAACGTAACATTAGGCGGCTTGTCTCGCATAGGTTGCTGCTCATCTAGATGCCTGTCTCATTAAATAAAAAAATGAATATCATACTAATTTTAGGAGCTCGATTTACTCATGCGTACCCATAACAAGTTACTAGTCTCATTACTCGCCAGCACTTCAGCATTAATAGCGTCGCAAAGCGTACTTGCAGCACCTGTTGTATTAGAGCTGGACTATGAGATTCCTGTTCAACAAAACCAAGTCGCATTTGTATCGTTTGCAGGTGACTCTGTGTTATCACCGATTATATTAAATGACTTGAGTAAAACAGAGCTTAAAGTAACCAATCAAGATCTGCCGCAGCAGCCACATAGTAGTAAAGAGCTGACAGGTACCTTACCTGTTTGGCAAAGCATGGGTATACCGTATCTGGTCGTCGGTAGTACGCGTACCAATCGTGGCAAGATAATCACCGATTATGAAGTCATCGATGTCAAATCTGGTCGTGTGATACAAGGTAAGCAAAGCCTAACCGCTGACAATAATAGAGAGAGTATGCGTTATGCTGGTCATGTTATCGCCGACAAAGTATACGAGCTAATTACTGATACTCCAGGAGATTTCTCAGGGCGTATTGCTTACATTGAGGAATCAGGGACTGGCAAGCAAAAAATCTCTCGTCTCAAGGTGATGGATGCTGATGGCGAAAACGCGAGAACCATTACTGAAGTGGCTGGCTCTATTTTTTCACCAGCATGGTCGCCTGATGGCAACCGTATCGCCTATTCAGTACAACGTGAAAAATCATATCCTGTTATCTACGTGCAAAACGTCAATGGCGGCGGCGCAACTGCCCTAACGCCTTTTTCAGGTAGTAATTTAAGTCCTTCATTCTCCCCTGATGGTAGCAAAATACTATTCTCTAGTAGTTTTGAAGGCAGTGCGGATATCTATGAGATGAGCGCTAGCGGCGGCACGCCTAGAAAACTCACCAATTTACCAAGTAGTGAAGTACAGCCAAGCTATGCACCAGACGGTAAATCTTTCGTGTTTGTCAGTGATAAGACTGGCTTTAACAAGCCGCAAGTTTATCGCTACGAGTTTGGCTCAGGAAGCATCACTAAAGTATCAAACGGGGGTTATGCAACCAGTCCGCAATTTAGCAGTGACGGTACACAAATTGCCTTTTTGAGTGGGCGCTCAGCGGCTATTATGAATAGTAATGGCGCGGTCACTACCAATCTTGGTAATACGGGTATCGACGAAGCACCAAGCTTCTCGCCAAACGGTAAACGCGTCGTCTACGCATCGACTCAAGGCGGCAAAGGCGTGCTGACCATCAAGTCTCTCAATGGTGGCGAGGCGTTTGGTAAGTCAGGACAAGGCGTTATTCGCTCACCAGTATGGTCATCAAGCCCCAAATAATCTGTCATCTATTAACGTAGCCATCTTGGATGTCATGCAACAGGTATCAACTGTTAAACAAACGTTAGAAAGCCCCAATCATATTCATTATGATTGGGGCTTTTTTATGATAAAAAATAACGATTAAAGTAATAGTACAGCTTGACGCTGATTCACTTTCAATATGCGACTCCTTTCGTTTTTGACCATTCAATGTTACTTAATCCTTCCTACCTCGTAACAAACCTGTAAACTCACTAGTACCAAAAAAAACATTGCAATGTCTTGTATTTTACCTATACCCTAAATAGACCTGACTAATTGGTCAGGTTGTACAAAAATTAGCCAACATATATTAGCTATTTTATTGTTCATCTTACAGACGGATGCTTACCCTCTATTGTCTACATCGATAAAACAGCAAGTCAAGGGTGGAGTTAAAACCTTTATCTCGTGATTTACCACATTGTCTGATATCTACAGTTAAACGGGTGCTAAGCAGTTATTTTAGGAGGAAACCACCATGAGTGAAAACGTTCCAGAGAATACCGATTTACTGTATAGACTGCACGACCGTCCCACCCCCATCAAAGCATTTTTAGGTGCTATACAGCACGTACTTGCAGCATTTGTAGGTATCATCACCCCTTCTCTTATCATAGGTGGCACATTAGGTTTAGGCGAGCATATTCCCTATCTTCTCAGTATGTCATTGATAGTATCTGGCGTTGCAACCTTTATTCAGACTCGTAAAGTAGGCCCTGTTGGCTCTGGCCTAATGGCACTGCAAGGCACTAGCTTTGGGTTCTTAGCAGCTGTACTGACGGCAGGTTTTGTGGTAAAAAACCGCGGTGGTAGTCCTGAGGAGATCTTATCCGTTATCTTTGGCGTTTCATTTCTCGGAGCATTTGTTGAGATATTTTTAAGTCAGTTTATTACCAAACTCAAATCTTTTATGAGCCCAATTGTTACAGGCTGCGTGATTGTCACGATTGGTTTGTCATTAACTAAGGTAGGTTTGACTGACTTAGCTGGCGGATTTGGTGCTGAAGATTTTGGTAGTATTCCAAATTTATTGTTAGGCGGTAGTGTGCTGGTCAGTGTCATACTTATCAGTATTATCAATAATAAAGTTATTCGCTCAAGCGCTATCTTTATTGGTTTGATGTTTGGTCTTGTCGTTGCCGTACTTATGGGACGTATCGACTTTTCGTTGGTTTCTGAAGCGGCTTTTTTTACGGTGCCGATTCCTTTTAAGTATGGCTTTGGCTTTGATTGGCAAGCTTTTATTCCTATTGCCTTTATGTACATCATTACCAGTATTGAAACCTCAGGCGATTTGACGGCTACCTCAATGATATCGGGTGAACCGATCAAAGGCCCTGTCTATGAAAAGCGGATCAAAGGTGGTGTACTAGGAGATGGTGTTAACTCTCTGATTGCTGCAGTATTTAACACCTTCCCTGTGACTACTTTTAGCCAAAACAACGGTGTAATCCAAATGACGGGGATTGCTAGTCGCTACGTGGGATTCTATGTTGGTGGTCTTCTCTGCCTGATGGGACTGTTCCCTGTTCTTGGTGCTGTTTTTACGCAATTACCTAAGCCTGTCGTTGGTGGCGTGACGCTATTGATGTTTGCGACTGTAGCAACTGCTGGTATTCGTATTTTATCTACCGTACAGTTTACTCATCGTAACGTCTTAATCATTGCCACCTCACTAGGTCTGGCAACGGGTATCGCCTTTGTTCCTGACGTGCTGTCTCAAACGCCGCAGTTTTTTCAGAATATCTTTGGTTCAGCGGTAACGATGGCAGGGATTGTGGCAATCACGCTTGATATGATTTTACCCAAAAATTACGGCGCTGAGTTCGATACCAAAGCGAAGCATGCTGAAGACGGCTTAGAATCAACGCAAGAAGTGGCTTAATACTAAGCGCAAGCTAAGGCTGAGTATATCGAAGGATTTAGCCATAAATGAGGTGCGATAGATGCACAGGTAGGAACAGTCTATGCACCTCGCTTATTAAATAGGCGCCTTGTCAACTAGGTACCTTGTCATCATTCAAGGCCACAGCCTTTTAGAATAAAAGGCACTAGAAAGTCTGCCGCACGGGCTTCGTCTTCTGCGTCATAAGCGGTCTTGTCCATTAATCCAACGATTTCAATCTCAAATTCAGCATAACGCTGGGTAGTCGCCCAAATCAAAATCAGTAGCTGTAGAGGATCCGTAATCCCAATTTTGCCTTGCTTATGCCACTCTTTCATTACCTTTGCTTTATCGTGTACCCATTCCTTCATCGTTGTGGACATAAATTCATGTAAATGCGGTGCACCGCCGATAACTTCAATGGCAAACAGTTTATGACGACTTGGATTGACAAAAGCTTGATGCAGCTTGGTGCGGACAAATTTTTCGATGACTGTTTTTGGATCGCTATCTACTGTCATGGTTACCAAGCCTTCGTTCCATTCTTGAATGATAGAACGCAGCACTGCCATATAGAGATTCTTTTTGTTTTTAAAGTAATAGTGAACATTGGCTTTAGGTAAGCCTGCTCTGTCGGCAATGCCCTGCATCGTAGCGCCGCGATAGCTTTGGAGCACGAACTCTTCTTCAGCTGCCGCTAAGATAAGCGCTTGATTCTGTGCGCGAATGGCTTGTTGGCTACGGTGCGAGGGTGTATCAGTCACTAGGGTATCTTCCTTTTGATGGTTTTGAGTCATAGCAGTGGTATCTTACTCTAAGGGGTAGGTTCGACAAAATAGTCACTATATTTCGCTGTGTATTCTTATATAAATACATAGGTTTGATCAGCATAACCTGTTAAATAAAAATATTTCGCACAAAACAGTTGACCAATTAGTCAGGTTTTAGCAAAATGGGAACTGCAAATCAAGCACGCCGTCATTAATCATTTCTTGTCAGACGTTTTGGACGGCTAAAATATCAGTGTTTCCTTAGCAAATCTGTTTCATATTGTCAGTTCACTATAATCTAGAGTTATGCAAAGCGTATACAAATACTAATTCGGTCTGACTACGAACACATAGACTATCAGCTCTTAGTTTTAAGCAAATTAATAGCTGTTAGCTTAATCAAATAAGCCAAAGCACCGAAGCAACCTTTACTTATCAAGATTGCTGCCCATACTTAGAGGTTTATGCAAATAATCGTAAGGTATAAACCTCTATCAAATACTTATCGCCCAATGCAAATAATGGGCTGCCATATCAGAAAAGGATGTCATTGTGAGCTTAACCTTAGCGCAATTCAACACTCTATCTCAAGAAGAAGCCATCACCCAGCTGTTGACCTGCTGCACCAGTACCCAATGGGCACAAAATCTTGCTAACGCCCGCCCCTTTGCAGACTTGGATGCACTACTAAAAAGTAGCGACGCTATCTGGCACAAAGTACAAAATGACGAGGCTAACTTATTAGAAGCCTTTGATGGGCATCCACAAATCGGCAATGTGGCATCACTAAAAGAAAAGTATCGCAACACACAAAGTAGCGCTGCACATGAACAATCAGGCGCTAACGATGCAGCAGATGAGGTCCTCGAAGCACTTGCCAGAGGCAATCAAGATTATCTAGATAAATTTGGTTTTATTTTTATTGTCTTTGCGACAGGTAAAAGCGCACAGCAAATGCTCGACCTGCTATTAGCGCGCCTACCTAATGATCGTGTCACTGAACTAGCAAATGCAGCTACTGAGCAAAATAAAATCACGCGTTTGCGTTTAAACAAACTGCTAGGTAGTGCTTAGACGATTAAATAATAGTCGCAGAGTTAGACTAGTATTTTGACTCGATTTATATTTTTCACAAATTCAAAGGAAGCATTATGTCTGCCACCCTATCATCACATATCTTAGACACTCATCTTGGTAAACCTGCCGCTGATATCGCCGTTACCTTACACCGAGTACAAGACAACGGTGTTAGCAAGCTATTGGCACATGGGACGACCAATAGTGATGGCCGCGTCACACCAGACGCTTGGCAGTTCGATACAGCCATCGATAGCACAGAGCGTCAGCTGAATGTTGGTCGCTATACCGTGACGTTCGATACTCAGTCTTATTTTGATAATCAGCAGCTGACAGCATTCTATCCGCAAGTGGTTATCGACTTTGTGGTAAATGATGCCAGTCATTATCACGTGCCGCTCCTACTTAGCGCACATGGTTATAGCACTTATCGCGGATCGTAAGTTTGGGGCTGTTTAGCTCTCTGCTTTGTTATTAGTTTTCAAGAAATACTATCAAAAGAAATTACCAAGACATTTTATTAAGACATTGTCACATTAAAGGACATTTATTACATGGGCGCCTATCTTCTCGAATGGTTAAGTTTATTTTTCCGCTGGTTTCATGTTATCGCTGGGGTAGCATGGATTGGTGCATCATTTTATTTTGTGTGGTTGGATCTAAGCCTACGCAAGCCGCCACAGTGGAAAACAGACAAAGGCATATCAGGCGATCTTTGGGCTGTCCATGGTGGTGGGTTTTATGAAATTGCCAAATACAAGCTAGAGCCAGAGGAGATGCCAAAGACGCTACATTGGTTTAAGTGGGAAGCTTATACTACTTGGCTGACGGGTGCGGCGATGATGTCTATCGTCTATTATGCCAATGCAACTGCCTATCTGATCGACCCAAGCAAAGTACCTTTTACCAGTATTGGTGCCATTGCCACCAGCTTGCTTTTCTTGTTCGGCAGTTACTTTATTTATGAAGTTATCGTACGCAGTCACTTGGGTAAAAATGCTTTTATCTTTAGTACGCTGATTTTTATCTTACTGGTCATCGCGAGCTGGGGCTCTTACCAGCTATTTAGTGATCGTGCTTCATTCATTCATATCGGTGCTATCTTAGGCACGGTGATGGTGGGTAATGTATTCTTCGGTATTATGCCAGCTCAGCGCGCACTCGTTGACTGTGTACGGCGCGGCGAAAAACCAGGCAAGGAAGTGGCTGAATTGGCATTACAAGCCAAGAACCGCTCATTGATGAATAACTATTTTACTCTTCCGCTCATCTTTACTATGATCAGCAACCATTACCCAATGATGTATGCTCATGAGAAAGGTTGGTTGGTATTGGTCTTCGTCGGTATTATCACTGCGACTGTACGTCATTACTTTAACCAAAAGCACTTAGGTCATAAAAAACCACGCTACTTGGTTATTCCAGCCGTATTAACTGTATTATTGATTATTTGGATGCGTCCTGAGCCAATTGAACCAGTGCCTGCAATGCCTGCTACTGCTTCAGGAGCAACTACCACGACTGAGAGCACACCACCAGCTACAAGCGCGTCTACCGACTCAAGTACTGACACCACTGCTAATGCTAATAGCAATTCTAATGATAGTGCTAATAACAGTGTTAGTAATAATGCGGCTACTACCGACGCCTTACCTGTGAGCGCGTCAGCAGATGACGCCATGATGGATGTCGTGCATACGCGCTGTAGCACTTGCCATGCGGTTCAGCCAACACAACAAGGCTTTGCCGCGCCGCCAGCAGGTATCATTTTACAGACGCCAGAAGACCTAAAAATACATAAAGCTAAAATCGTCACTGCCGTACAGACTGGCTATATGCCGCTTGGTAATATTACTCAGTTGTCGGACGCAGAACGCCAACAGCTGGTAGCTTATGCATCAGCACTTTAATTGGCGATTAGAAAATAACTGTCATTTATGAGTAATATTCATATGAATATTTAAGGCTCTAAGCGATATAGGAACATAAATAATGAGTAAAAAAATTACCAGCGATTTTGATATCAGTACGTACCCGCGCGACCTAAAAGGCTATGCTGGCAACCCACCAAAAGCGAACTGGCCAGGTGGCGCAAAAATCGCTGTACAGTTTGTATTGAACATTGAAGAAGGTGCAGAAAATAGCGTCATTCATGGTGATGGACAATCAGAGCGTTTCTTATCTGATATTTTAGGCACACCAGAATTTAACAACCGTCACCAATCTATTGAGTCTGCTTTTGAGTACGGTAGCCGTGTTGGCGTGTGGCGTGTACTAGATATCTTTAAAGAGTACGGTGTTCCCATCACCACGTTTACTTGTGCTGCCGCTGCTGAAAAAACACCGCATATCATCGAACGTGTATTAGAAGACGGTCATGAGATTGCCAGTCATGGTCTACGCTGGATCACCTATCAGGATATGTACCGTGAGACGGAGCGCGAACATATTCGCTGTGCCACTCAAATATTTAAACGTATGCTAGGCGGACAACCTCTTGGTTGGTATACAGGACGTGATAGTCCAAATACTCGTGAACTGGTCGCTGAACAAGGTGGATATGCTTATGACTCTGACTCGTATGGTGATGAATTACCATATTGGCTCAATGTAAAAGTCCAAGATGGCAATATGATCACGCGCAAACCGCATTTAGTCATACCTTATAGTTTAGAGACCAATGACATGCGTTTTTCTTCTAGCCCGGGGTTCACCCATGCTGAACCGTTTTATCAATATCTCAAAGACAGTTTTGACACCTTATACGAAGAAGGCGCGCATACTCCTAAAATGCTGACCATCGGCTTGCATTGCCGCATTATCGGGCGCGCAGGACGTATCAAAGCGCTAAAGCAATTTTTGCAATATATCACCAGTAAGCCTGATGTATGGATATGCCGCCGTGACGATATCGCCAAGCACTGGTACGAAAACCACCCTGCTACGTTAGACAACACTGCTAACTGGATGTAAGATGATGTATCGTCTTTATACTCATTCTACTTAGCTGAGCGAATGCTAATTAGTATGGATTCATAAATAAAATAAGCCATACGTTATTAACAAACACTATCACTAAAAAAGGAATCATTGTGAGTCAAAATACTTCAGAAGTTGGGCAAATTATCTCAGCAAATAATCTACCTGATACCCTGCCAGCATTTACCAAAAAATCAAACGTCGCTGACAGTCGCTTGGGGGCAAAATCACTATTCGCTACCGATGATTTTTTTGCAGATAAAAGCCGTATTCTAAATCCTGATGCGCCTATTTTTGTCGTGGGTAAATTTGACAACAATGGTAAATGGATGGACGGTTGGGAAACACGTCGTAAGCGTCATTTGGGTTACGATTACTTGGTTATCCAACTTGCACGCCCAACCAAAATAGCCGGTCTCGATATTGATACCAGTCACTTTACGGGCAATTTCCCCTCTTCTGCCAGTGTCGACGCATTATACGCGCCCGAGCTGCTGCAGCAAAATGAAGCTGAGCTTTCTACTCTAAACAAAGAAGACTGGGATGGTAAAAACTGGCAGGCGCTAGTGGGTATGACTCCGCTACAGGGTCACAATCATGAGCTGATCGAAATTGATAATGAGCAAACGGTAACCCATATTCGTTTGAATATTTATCCAGATGGCGGCGTTGCCCGATTACGTGTCTATGGTGATATTCAACTTGATGCTAGTCTGAACAAACAGGGCGAGATGCTAGATTTAGCAGGCGCATTAAACGGTGGCCGTGCGATTGCTAGTAACGATGCGCATTTCGGTGCTGCTAGTAATTTACTGCTACCGACTAAAGCGCCTAATATGGGCGATGGTTGGGAGACTCGTCGTCGCCGTGAGCCAGGTAACGATTGGAGCATTATTGCGCTAGGCCAAGCAGGTATCGTTGATTCTATCGAGATAGATACTGCTCATTTCAAAGGCAATTATCCTGATAAAGTCTCTATTCAAGCCGTCTATTCACCAAATACGCCAGAGCAAACTTTAGTGACTCAGAGTATGTTTTGGGATACCTTACTTGAGCCGCAAAAGACCAATGCTGATGACGTTCATCACTTTAGTAAAGACAAGCTTCAACTTGATAAACCCATTACTCATATTCGAGTCAATATCTTCCCAGATGGCGGTATCAGCCGTGTACGCGTGTATGGCAAAGTAGCTGAGGTTGATACTGACACTGAAGAGGCAAAATAATGAGTGTCATCCTAACGGCTACGCCCTTGACCAAGGCCAATTTTGCACCATATGGCTCGGTCATCGAGCGGTATGATGCCTCTGAGCAAACCGCTGACAATACTTATGAGATCAATAATGGCTACGCGGTTCGCCATCATGCACTTGCCGAAAGCAAGCTTGATGGTGGCTCAGTCGGTATGAGTATTTTTCGAGCCAAAAAACGTAATAATCCTATCGCCCTCTCCGTCATGGAGTACCATCCGCTTGGGACACAGGCGTTTGTGTCGATGGAAGGTCAGGACTATATCGTTGTCGTTGCGAAAGCTGGTACCCCCCCACAGTCTGCTGACGATCTAGCCGTATTTTATGCTACGTCTCATCAAGGCGTACAGTATGATGCCAACGTTTGGCACCATCCACTGTTAGCACTTGGGTGCGATAGTGACTTTTTGGTGATTGATCGTATCAATGGCGAAGGAAATAATTGCCATGAGATAGATATCACAGCCTGGGATGTGTTTATTAAATTAGAAGAAGAAAGCAGCTAACCCGTTGCATTAAAGTCTATTATACGAACTTAAAGCCAGCTAATAAGAATTAGCTGGCTTTTTTATAATGACTGAACTTCTAAGCCCGATTTATATTGATTAAAAGATACTGTTATACAACCCAAGTTGGGGCATACAGATGTCTATTTTGGTGCTTTTACGACTCATTCGCTCATTTGTTAGCACTGTCTTTTGCATACCCTCAGAGTTAAGGAAATTAGGCGTAAGATTTGAGCAGATTTAGGGAGTATTTTGCCTATTTTATACATCAATCATAGTGAAAACCAGTAAATGCTAGAGAGCATAGCTTTTGTAGGTTCGTGGCACGATTATTGAATACTATTTAGTAGTAAGTACAAAAACGCTATTCGTCAATGTCTACTCAAAAAATAGAACTGACTAATGGCATGCTTATTACAAAGAGGCATTTAAAATCATTCAGATTCAATGGTATATGAAGGAGTCACATTTTGCATTTTGATTTACGAACCAGCCTACTCTCTAACTCACCTAGCCGAAAGCAAGCCTTCCTCAAACCGTTGTCAGTGATGACAGTTGCTATCGCCGCTTTCGGTAGCATGTCTAGTATCCATGCTGAGACGTTTTTTTACTGACACAAGTATTTCCGTGCTTTATGGCAGTGATTATGAACTCGTAGAAGACGGAGAACTGACGACCGCTACATTAGAACATGTGTCTGCGCACGACTGGGGCGGTGTGTTCTTCTTCGTCGATCGTAACCAAGGTGCTAATGATATTGAAAACAATAGATTTAGAGAAACTTACGGCGAGCTGTCTCCTACACTCAAAATGGCAACTTTTGACAACAGCTTTATTAAGCAAGTTAATTTAGCTGCTACTTATGAATTTGGCTCAAACAGTACTGGCTTTGACCAAGACAATTATCTGGTTGGTATTGGTGCCGATCTGAATGTACCTATTCCAGGGACGAAATTTGCGTCGGCTACTCTATATCACGCCTTTAATGATAATACTGACGATGATCAACAAATCAGCTTAACCTATGGTTGGGAGCGCAATAATTTCGTAGTAGATGGCTTTATTGACTATTCATTTAATAACGATGATATTGAAGATAATACTCATATCAACCCACAAATTAAATACAACTTACAAGAAGTACTCGGTATTGATAACCGTTTAGAGGTCGGTATGGAGTATAGTTATTGGAAAAATAAATACGGTGTTGATGGCGTAAATCAAAACTCTCCTAGTGCATTGGTAAAATTCCATTTTTAATATGTAACAGACACTAGCAATAAAAACCTCTGTTCCTATTGGATAGAAACAGAGGTTCATTTATATCTAAAAGAAGCGTCACTTGCTATTGGTGTAGTTGATGTAATTACCGCACTGATAGATTTGCCTATTTATGCTGTTAAAACAGATTTGCGGTAGCGGCTCACACCTGCGATGACTGTTTGATTAATGACTCTGTCATCGCCCAGCATCATCAATACAAACAGCTGCTCTTCAAGTGTTTTAGTCTGCGCCATGCGTCGCTCAAGCAATTCAGTTGCCTCCATATCGATGACCACAAAATCTGCTTCTTTATTTGACATAAAGTTACCAATTTTATTGTCCAATAAGAGCGACTGTGCATTACCCAACGTAATTTGGTATAGCCCTTGATGAGCAGATAGCTGATTGTTTTGCAGTTGTTGGATTTTATAGGCTTCTGACAGAGTCGTCAGCATTGATAGACTCGTCCCTGCCCCGACATCAGTCGCGATACTGACACCGGTATAACTTAACGTCTTGGGTAAATCGAACAATCCACTACCCAAAAACAGATTAGAGGTTGGACAATGTGATATCTGTGTACCAGTCGCACGTAGGCGCTCGTACTCTGATGTCTCAAGATAGATTCCATGCGCCAAAGTCGTACGACGACCTAGCAGTCCCATATCATCATAGACATCCAAGTAGCCTTTATGATTGGGATAAAGCTGTTTTACAAAGGCAATCTCATCACGATTTTCTGCTAGATGCGTCTGCAAATAAATACTCTCATAACTGGCATACAGCTCACCTGCCATTTGTAGTTGCTTGGGTGTCGAGGTAATAGCAAAACGCGGCGTGATGGCAACATGTTGACGTCCTCGCTCATGCCAGTTATCAATGATATTTTGGGTATCCCGAATACTTTGTTCAGCAGGCACGCACAGCTGTGCAGGTGCATTTTGGTCCATCAGCACATTGCCCGTGATCATACGGGTATTTAGCTTATGACTTTCCGTAAAAAACGCGTCTGCCGATAACGGATGACTGGTAGAAAACACCATGGCACTTGTCGTACCATTAGCTAGCAGTTGGTTTAAAAAAAACTGCGCCGTATCGTGCGCTACTTTTGGATCAGCAAAATTGGCTTCGGTCACAAAGGTATAGTTGTTGAGCCAGTCGAGCAGTTGCTCACCATAAGCGGCAATCATATCGATTTGTGGATAGTGCACATGGGTATCGATAAAACCCGGCATAATGAGTTTGTCGCGATAGTCATGCACTTTAACTGCTGGCTTGCCCTCTGCATTAGCATACGTAGATAAGATAGTTTCGCTATGACCATACTCTACGACGCACCCTGTCATATCATCTACGACAAGCGCACCATCAGCGATATATTCAGGATAGACCCCTACACCTTCAATCACTGGTAGTAATATCGTGTTTTGATCAATCATCGACGTTTTTGAATGATTATAATGACTGGTATCAGATACGTTGGAAGTCGCGCGCTCAGTACGATCACTTTCGGTCAGATAATGCAGCAGTCGTGCTTGATAGATATGTATGGTCATTTGTAGATTCCATAATGGCTTGATAGTACTGAGCGATTTAATGATTTAATGAAAAGTATAAAATTTATATGAAGTGAGCCGCTCAAGAAGTAGCCTGATGGTATTGCTGTAAGAGCTGCGCCACGATAGAAACCGCCACCGCCATTGGCTCTTTTCCGCCAATTGGTAATCCAATTGGCATGACCAACTGACTCACCAGTTGGTCATTGTAGTCACGCTGAACCAAACGATCTCTAAAACGCTTGGCTTTAGTTGCCGAGGCAATGCAACCTACGTAAGGTGCTGTGACATCTGAGCACTTATCATCAGCTGAGCTGCTATCAGAAATAGTATCTAATGCCGCTCGCACTAACTCAAAATCCACACTATGGTCATGAGTCATAACCAGAATAAAGCGCTGACCACCTTGCTCGATAAATGGGCGCACAAAATCTACAGGCTCATCATCGATACGCGGACGAATATGCGCTGGCAAATTATAACGTTTGGATTGCTTAGTATTAGATTCATCAACTAAATAACGCTCAAACATCTCTGGACGACTGTCTACCCAATCTACCTGACATGGCAGCTCAGCAAGAATAGTCATGAGTGCTGAGGCCACATGTCCTGCCCCAAATACCAGTACTGACATCGGCGGTGTTACATTAAAGCACTCGAACATAACAGTGACGCTACCGCCGCAGCACTGTGCCAATTTTGCGCCTAGCGGGTAGTGCTTGGTATAGACCGCATCACGGCGCACCGCTTTAGAGGATGCTGCCGTGCTGTCGCCATCAATTTCAGAAACTTTTGGTTTAACTTCTTTTGAGACAGTTGCTGCAATTTCACCATTCAATAGCTGCCGTGCCGTATTGATAACGTCGTGCTCTAAACCGCCGCCGCCCAACGTATCCACGATACTATCTTGCGTAACGATCATCTTCGCCTGTAGCGCTCGAGGAGCAGACCCATTCACAGCTACGACCGTTGCCAACACATGAGCGATACCTCGCTGCTGATATCGCGCTAGACCTTCATACCAAACAACTGGTGGTGCTAATAAATCACTCACTGTGTGCAGGACCTCTTACCCCTGCTACATTTGGGTGCTCTATCGCATCTGGCTGCTCATCGGTCTGTTTACCTTCTACTTCTTTTGGGTCGATATCTTTAGCATGGCGCACGTCTTGCGGCATTACTTTGTCATTGTAGAGAGTATCATTTTCTTCTACACCTTCGACAAGGCTATCAACCGTATCCTTGTCTGCTTTTGTCTCTAGATCCCATGAGGTACCTTGCATATGCATTACAGCTTTTAGCACAGCTTCTGGCGTCGCAGGCATGGTCAGTTCTGGATTCTTTTTATAATCACCAAGGCTGGCGATCGCATTGTTGAGAGCACACCAAACGCTGGCTGCTAGCATAAACGGCGGCTCACCCACGGCTTTAGAGTTATAAATGGTTTGTTCTTCGTTTTTGCGATCGTACAATTTGACATTCCACTGTTTAGGCAAGTCATGCGCAGTTGGAATTTTATAATTGGCAGGGCTATCAGAGGCGAGCTTACCTTTATCATTCCAGATCAACTCTTCTGCCGTGAGCCAACCCATACCTTGCACAAAACCACCTTCAATCTGACCGATATCAATAGCCGGATTAATTGACTGCCCTGCATCATGTAGCACATCACAGCGCAATACTTTGTACTCACCTGTCAACGTATCAATCTCAACCTCAGCACAGGCAGCACCTAATGCATAGTAAAAGAATGGACGTCCCCATGCTTTAGAGCGATCATAAAATATTTTTGGCGTTTTGTAGTAGCCAGTAGAAGACAAGCTGATACGGTTCTGGTATGACAGTTGAATCATTTCCGCAAAGGTCAGCGTTTCTTTATCACCGATGTAGACATGGTTATTTTCAAAACGTATGTCTTCTTGCGCCACGTCGAAATGCTCAGCCGCAAACTCAACGATGCGCGCTTTGATACTTAAGCAAGCGTTCTGTGCCGCTTTGCCATTGATATCTGTACCTGATGACGCGGCAGTTGGTGAAGTGTTAGGCACTTTGTCTGTGCGCGTCGCTGATACTTTTACCGTATCCAGATCCACATCAAATTCATTGGCGACAATCTGGGCGATTTTGATATACAGCCCTTGCCCCATCTCTGTACCACCATGATTGAGGTGGATACTACCATCGGTATAAATATGTACCAATGCACCTGCCTGATTAAGCGTTTGCACCGTAAATGAAATACCGAATTTTACTGGCGTTAAAGCAAGACCTAAGCGTTTATCACTGCCTTCAGCAGCAGCTTGTTTGTTGGCTTGTAGGATTCGTTGACGACGATTGTTATAATCGCAATCGTCTGCCAATTTGCCCATAATAGTCGCCAAATCAAAATGCTCGATAGTTTGACCGTAATGGGTGCTTTGACCATCTTGATATAAGTTTGCTAAGCGTACTTGCAGCGGGTCCTGCCCTAATGTATAGGCAATATGATCCATCATATATTCAGCAGTCATTAGACCTTGTGGACCACCAAACCCTCGATAGGCAGTATTGGATACCGTATGTGTCTTACAGCGATGACCTGCTACGTGGGCCGCTGGATAATAGTAGGCATTGTCACAATGGAACATCGCGCGATCGACGATGGCGTCAGACAAATCTGGCGCGTAACCACACAAGCCAGCCAATTGCATATCAACACCTAATATACGACCAGACTCGTCTAAACCAACCTCATAGCGGTTGGCAAACTCATGACGCTTACCTGTCACGACCATATCGTCTTGCCGATCTAAGCGCATGCTGACAGGGACGTTATACTTTTTAGCGATAATACCGCACAGACATGCCCAAGCAGCAGCTTGTGTCTCTTTACCACCAAAACCGCCACCCATACGGCGTACAACTGTGTTTACCGCGTGAAATGGTAAGTCGGTCACCTCAGCGACCAGTTGCTGTACTTCGCTTGGGTGCTGTGAAGAGGTATACACTTCTAGCCCGCCATCGTCACAAGGCACCACATAAGATACTTGGCCTTCGAGATAAAAGTGCTCCTGCCCGCGCATATGAATATGACCTTCAATGCGAATCGGCGAGTTCTCAAGCGCAGTCGCCGCATCCCCACGCTTCATAAAATGACTCGGACGCACAAAAAACTCTTGCTCTAATGCTTTATCAATACTAAGTACTGCTGGCAATGGCTCATATTCTACCATCGCCTTAGTGGCAGCTTTTTTGGCAGCACGATGACTGCGCGCCACCACCACAAATAGCGTCTGTCCCACATACTCTGTGATTTCATCCACCATCAGTGGCTCACCATCAAACACCGCACCGATATCCGTCTGCGCAGGTAAGTCTTTAAAACTTAAAACATCGACTACCCCATCCGCATCTCTAACAGCGCTTAAATCCATGTTCAATACACGTGCATGGGCGTGGCTACTCTTACCCACTGCCAGATGTAGCGTACCTTGTGGTTTTGCAATATCATCCACATAAGTCGCCGTCCCCATTACTTGGCTGATTGCACTATCATGCTTAGCTGAGGTGCCAATTTTATTTTTTGGCGGACGCACGCGGCGGATACTATAACTGTCAAATAAGGACGAATGATGGCTCATAATGGATCTCTTTAATTGATGCTTTTTTATTTTTGGCAAATATAAGAATTAGGCAGTATCAGCAAACAACGCTATTGGTTAAGTAGTCTCTATTTGACTATCTGCTACCAACTGTTTACCGCACTTCACCAGTAAACGCTGTACCACATGTGAGCGATATTCACGGCTGGCTCTGACATCAGTCATAGGCGTAACGTCTGCAGACAAGACTTGTGCTGCCTTTTCAAAACTTGCAACTTCAGCCGATTGTCCAATGAGCGCTTGCTGACACCTTACAGCTAATAATGGTATGGCCGCCATGCCGCCAAGCCCAAGTTTTGCATCCTCTATTGTCATGCCATCTGCTGACACATCAATTCGCGCAGCCAATAGACACGCTGAAATATCATCCTCATAGCGCTTGCTAATTTTATGAATGAATAAGTGCTGATTGTCATGAATCAAAGGAATATGGATAGCGACCACATAACTGCCTGCTTGCAATTTGGTCTTTTTATAATCTAAGAAAAATTCCGATAATGGTATGATCTCATCTGTATAAATAGCGTCGCTATTATTTGAATCGCTACTTGATTTTTCACGATTAGGTACACAATGACGCAGATGAATTGACGCATCTAATGCCAATAAAATCGGTGGCAAGTCACCAATCGGCGACGCGTTGGCTATATTGCCGCCAATGGTGCCCATATTACGAATTTGCGGAGAAGCAATGCGCTCAAAGACTTGCGCGAAACTTGGAAAGTACTGCTCTAATATAGGCAACATCTGCTGATAGCTCATACCAGCACCTAGCATCAGTGACTGGCTAGAGACCTGATCGTTACCTGCTTCTGCATTGTTCGAGTCAGAATTTGCGTCAAATAACGACCATGACTTTAGTGCCTCAACACCTGAAAGCTGAATAATAACCTCATGATCAACCAAATGCTGGGTTACGCTCAATCCCAAATCTGTGCCGCCTGCCCAAATCGTTGCTTTTGGATTGGCTGCTAATACTTGATTCAGCTCATCTAATGTTTTAGGCATATATAACTGTCGCCCAGCATCATTGAGTGCAGGTGCAATAGCTTTCGGCTCTTGATTTTGTAATTCGGTTGGCTCGTTGTTAGATACTGCTGACTCTTTTGTACTTGCCATAGCATCTGTCGCTAGACTGATAGTTAGGTCTTTTACCGCTGACTGCTCTGCTTCTCTTTGCTGACCGATATCACTCATCAGTAGGCCTGCCTCGATAATCGGGCGATAACCTGTACAGCGACATAGGTTGCCGGATATTGACGCAACCACCTCATCATAACTCAATTGTTTGGCATCTCTCTGATTCGCTGTGTTTTTACTTGCCTGTATACGGTTATTTTCGTAAACGCAGGCAAGTGACATCACAAATCCAGGCGTACAAAAACCGCACTGCGACCCATGACAGTCAACCATCGCTTGCTGCGCTGGATGCAGCAAAGCACGGTCTGGATGATTTTCAGGATTATCTGCCAAGTAAGAGGCTGTCATCAGATGGTGACCATCCATAAGTGACACTAGCGTAATGCAGGAGTTAATCGTATAGAACGAAGGCGTCGTATTTTTTTCGTCACCATTTTCAGTATTAAGCACTTGCTGGCTAGTATTAGGCAGACGCTGGACCATCACAGTACAAGCACCGCAATCACCACTACCACAGCCTTCCTTAGTATCCGTTTGGCCTTCATGTAATCGTAAATACTCAAGCACCGTCGTATTAGGGTTAAGTTGGGTTAGCTCATGGCGTTTCCCATTTAAGTAAAAACTAATCATAGCAAGACTCGGCTAAAATAAAATAATAAAGATAAGCTTAATGCTTAAGGAGTTTGGTGGCTTAAATGCTGAACGTAAGCGCTTGGTTTGTATCATGTTGTAACCGTTTAAGTACGGCTCTACTGTTTTATCACTGCTAAGGTATGTGCGGCTTTGCTTACTAGCACATTTTTATTATGCAAGAGGATCGAATCGGGTAAAGCTCACTCTCTATACCAGATATAATTGGTTGCAAACATTAGCGTTCATCGAACAATTTTGTTAGAAAACTCGTACGTTAGGATACTTGACTATTTGGTCAGCTTTCAACATATTATCACTATTCTTATTTATAACACAACCCGTTAAAATGCCTATAGATACTATCTCACCGTTGGCAAATAATTGGTGGATAACTCAAACATAAGAAAATAGCTATACGTTTTGTAGACTTTATTCATAGTCAGGCTACTCAATATCAGATGCTGTTTTTATAAATATTTTAAATTTAATATATGTTAAATAAAATTAGGTATTAAATAAGTCGTACGACAAACAGCGAGATAACGTGCGTAAAAACAGCATCAAATACATATATTCTCTTTAAACTGCTATAGCTAGCTGATTTTATATATAATATCTGAAAATAAGCCTGACTTTTCACCGCTATGCTTCTGATGATGGGTAGTTGTGACATGTCGCTGGGCCAAAATCGTTTTTGAGATATTACTATGAAGTCATTAGCGCTTACCTATTTGCTAGTAGCAACGATGCTATTAGGAGGCTGTCAATCGTTTCAATTTGTTGACAACCCTATCCCCGTGAACCCTGCTCCTACCAAAATTGTTGCTCAATAAAAAGAGCTTGGGGCTTAACTGACTGATCGCGCAATAAAAATTTCCACAAAAAAAAGCAGACATCGATAATGTCTGCTTTTTCGTTTAATTACTCTGTTGGCTCTAGCTGTTTTTAGCGCTTAGTATCAGCTGGTTGATGCTTAATAATCGTTTTAGCCAGATGATCTCCAAACCAAATAGCAGTATCAATGTCACCAGAACCTGGTGTCTCTTCAGGTGGGCCATCAAGTGACTGAGTCATTAGACCTAAAAAGCTAGAGAGACGGTTCAAATCATGAGCCTCATGACCTGTCGGCATCAATGGCAGACCAATCCAATTCATACCATGCTGCATGGCATATAAAGAAATCTGCTGCAATACGGCAAGTTTATCACCACTCAGGCCGCCCGAATTGGCAAAAGCGGCTGCCCATTTACCTTCCCATTTGCGATGATACCAACGCTTAGATGTCTCATCCATAAACGTTTTAAATTCAGCCGTCACACTACCCATATATACGGCACTACCGAAAACCAGCAAATCTGCCTGATCTAAATAATCCCAATCAACCTCATACACATCGACCGCTTTGGCTTGCGCTTCTGGCAGTTGCTGATGCGCACCTTGTACTATCGCCTCAGCGACACGCTTGGTATGCCCATAATTACTATGGAAGATAACGGCAATTGAAACATTAGGCGTATTGTCAGTAGATATCGAGGTGTCAGACGATTTAACAGGTGTATTCATACATACTCTAATAATAAATAATTGGTTGAATAATAAAACTTATAAGATACTTGATACTTGGCCACAATCTACAGCTAGTGGCTCTATTTTCATCGATAAGTACTTGGCGATAGCTTAAATTCTCGAACTATCAG
>NZ_JBQSVM010000016.1:0-67986 GCF_052376235.1 Psychrobacter sp. AOP7-A1-24
ATTTATCCGAATTTGAAAATACTGCTCTGTTTACTTTACTCATCGCATATTCAGTCTCTCTGTTAGTAAGTACTGGACTGGCTATTTATTTTTATGTGGCACTTGATAGCGAGTCATATTATCTATGCTTTTCGTTGTCGTGGGGCTTGCTCATACTGCTGTTAGGTTATTGGACATCTATTTCGGCGAGATTCAGCTAAATAGTCGTTCAAGACCAGCGGTGTGTTTAGCTAACCTGTACTAATTGCTCGTTTGGCTTGACCATACAACATCCAAGTGTTTTGTATATAAGTCTAATTAATCTGTCTTGTATAAGCATTAGCTTATAGAATAAGAAAAAATATTTTTATTGAATAGATCTCTATATCAACGCTCAACCTGATGGCTTGTTCAGTCGTGGGCTACCCAACGAGCGTAGGCGGTTCGATGGCTTAATTATTTTCTAATGAAGCTGTAATGGAAGAGCTATATTGGTAGTAGAACTATAGGCGTTAGCAGTTCCCAGAATGAGCATAAACTCACTCTAGAAACTACTGACCTATTACTAACTATTAACGGTCTGTTTTACTACTTAAAATTTATCTTGGAGTTCTTTATTCTCCTTTGAAATTTGGCACACCTTTTTCCCAGACATCCCAGTTATCAACGATATGATCGACAGTTTTTGATCCCACTAGTACTATATTTTCTACTGTTTCTGCAAAGCCACCAGCGGTTTCTCCTGGAGCTGGATCTAAATGTTGAAGCGTAGTCTCATTTGGATTACCTTGGTCAAAATTCACCGCACCACGTAAGCTCATTATGCGTTCAATACCTACCGTTCTGTTAAGTACTTGTGCTATTGCAGCGGCTTCCATTTCAGTGATAATGTAATCATCTGCATTATATAGTTCAGCTATATATTGAGCTTGTTTTGACAATCCTGGTCCATGAAAAAAGGTATCTCCTGTCATATGAGTGCCTACGGTTATAGCTGGGCTCCGTCGTGCTGCTGCATCAGGATATTTCATTCGATAGGCGCTAGCTTCTTTTGAATCTTTTAAAGCAACTGACTGGCTTAGATGTAGATTCCATTTTAGCAGTTCAGAGTTAAGTTGATAGCGGCGAATATCTTCATAGCCTTTGCGAGGTGTAAACGTAGGTGCACCTTTTTCACCTTCTTCCGCTTTCCAACGGTGACCTAAGTCGTAATCTACGAGCCAAGATGCCCAGCTTACATCACCTATCGTGCCTTTACTCGGTGGTGTTCCTGCGACACCGCTTAGAACGAAGTAGCTTTTGCTAAAGTCAAATTTGGGAGAAAGTGTGATTGCTTGCATGGATGCTGAAGACCCTACTTTACCCATGCCTAATACCGAACCACAAACACCTTCTGAGTTACAATAAACTGGGCTATGGGCACCTTCTACTTTTATAGGCTTACTATCTGTAAAATATTGATTATACCAATGCTGAAATTCGCCTGCTTTATCTCCACTAGTTTCACCAATTTCAAACATCGCTGCGATAAATACCTTTACTTGGATTTTATCTTGATGAGTTTCAGCTTGTGCACTACTGCAAAACATAAATATCATGGTCAAAATAGATAAATGAAAAAAATGTTTTCTTATAAACATATGGAACGCCTATTCAAAGTATTTAAGTCTGGATTTATAATTTAGTTTTAGCAGTAACTAAAAAAATTGCTAAAACTAAATAAATGCTTATATATCCAACATAGAATAGCATAATCTGTAGATAGGCTGGAGTGTTCGGCCAGTGTAGAGGGTAGGTTAAAAGGTTTTGGTTAAAACAGAGTTTCCCTTTTTTACTAATTTTATTTAACTATTTATGCCGTGCAGTTATATTTTTCGATAAAGCATCTCAGGTATAGTTTTATTTAAAGTTTCATGAGTTGAAAAGATATGACAATATGTATCACACGTTGCAGCCCATGATTCAGTCTAATTGAGGTAATACTATAAAAAGAAAACAAAATGAACATCGATCAAGAGTTTTCAAAGAAAGTTCAAAAACATCTACATAGACTAACTACGAGTATAAACCAGTTTTGAAAGCGTTAATCGAATATAACTATCCAAAAGAAGTGGTCAGTCTAGAGTTTGAAATATTTGCCGATGGATTCAAATAATTCTGAGCACTTTGTTTATGTCAATGATTAAGCTCAATATCCGTCGCCTGTTGAGCTAGAATTGTTAGAGATAGAGTATGTCTACCCTTATGAGCTTGAAGAAAAATATATCAATGAGGATGAAGGTTTTGACCCATGGGGTATCGCGATTGATGAGCTTATCCAATGGTTTTTAGAGAGATGGGTGGAGAATCGTTTAAGCTAGAGGCAAACATTGCTCCCCATAATAATGATCAAGCGTATAACCTTATAGAAAGTAAACTGGAAGAACAACAGAAGTATATAAAAACAGCGTATGTTTTAGATTTTTGTAGAGTGTACTAGATAGGTTTTCTTGTTATATTAGTTTTAAATATTAAAAAAGATTTATAATGGACTCGAAATGGATGACTATAAAAACCCTCAAGCTGGAAAACATATATAAGCCCAAAACTAGATGCCTTTCAAGATTCTACTAAAAAAGTACGCATTGCTTCAAAATTAATTGAATCGCCAGATGCTTACACTTTCGTTAAGGTTAAAGATGAAGTCGTACTACGCCACAAAGAGAATGCAAAGTCGTATATAACAGCGAAGTTTATTGAAGATTCAAGAGATGTTTTTGTACTAAATATACAGAAGTATACTGTTGGAACGGATAATCCGCATAGTCTAAGCTTTTCATTTGTGAATGAAGAAATTGGCAAGCTCCTTGAGTTTATACATAATATACAATCAGTTAATTTAGAACGCTCATCACCAATGAACATCAAAGATGAAGAGTTGAAAAAAATTATATTATCAGATAGTCAAGCTAAGAAGATAATTCAAGAGAATCATGAATTGCTTACTGAGGTACTTCGTTCGGAAGTCACAAAAGAAGATATTATTTCAGTAGGATTTCGAAAGAAGCAACTTGAGTGGTATGAAAAATTATTAAATGACTCGAAATGGTTTGAAGAAATTAAAGACAGAAAAAAAACAACTAATGAAGGACTTTGGCAGTATTACTTCGAGAAAAATCCTTGGATATTCGGTTATGGCCTTGGCTATATTTTCATAGAAGGACTAGACGACAAAAAACTAGAACAGGTAGTGCAAGGTCACAACGTAAATAGTTATGGTAAGCGTGTTGATGCTCTTATGAAGACCAAAGGTATTATATCAAACCTTTGTTTTGTAGAGATAAAAACGCATACAACTCAACTGCTTGACTCTAAGCCATATAGAACTGGCTGTTGGGCACCTTCAAAAGAGTTGGCTGGTGCAATCGCTCAAGTACAAGGAACGGTAGCTTCTGCTGTCGATAGTCTTACTAATAAGATTAGTCTAAACGATAAGTTAGGTAATCCAAAAGGTGACAATATATATAATTATCAGCCGAAAGCTTATCTCGTGATTGGAAATATGGGAGAGTTCTTGACTGAGAATGGAATAAATAAAGATAAGCTTAGATCATTCGAGCTTTTTAGAAAAAACATATCAAGCCCAGAAATAATTACTTTTGATGAGTTATATGAACGTGCTAGATTCATTGTGCTTCATAATCAAAATCAGCAGGGTGTTGCAAGCGAATAACCTATTTTTTTAATTCTGATGTAAGTGAATTTTTTTCGTATTAATTTATTGCTACAATAACTATCAAAGGGAACCCCATGACAACCTCAAAAGTAACCTATCAAGGCAGTTTACGCACCACCGCTATTCACTTACAGTCGAACAATCAAATCATCACCGATGCGCCCACGGACAATCATGGCAAGGGCGAAGCGTTTTCTCCGACTGATTTGCTAGCGACCAGTTTGGGCAGTTGTATTTTAACGATTATTGGTATCAAAGCCGAAGCGATGGGTATCGATATCTCAGGTACGACCGCAGAAGTTACCAAAGTCATGGCTACCAAACCCAGACGTGTGAGTGAAATACACGTTATAGTCAATTTCTCAAAGGTATTGGGTGAAAGTACTTTAAAGCGATTTTATAAAACCGCATTAACGTGCCCAGTAGGCAATAGCTTGGATCCTGCTATTACGCAAAATCTAGTATTTAACAATGGCATAGAAGCCTAATATGTCTACTAAGATCTTACTCATCGTGGCTCATGCGCCATCGCCCAATACTCAGAAATTGGCGCAGGCGGCTTATGACGGTGCCAATCATCCTGATATAGATATCAACGTCATCTTGAAATCGCCGCAGGACACGCAGCCTGAAGATGTCTTGGCTGCTGATGCGTTACTGCTAGGTACAACCGAAAATCTATCGTATATGGCAGGGCTGACCAAGGACTTTTTTGATCGTTGCTACTATCCTGTGTTAGAAGAGAAGCAGGGCATGCCATTTGCGGTATATATACGGGCAGGGCATGATGGTACAGGTACCAAACGCGCGATGGATACGATAATCACAGGCTTACGTTGGAATCAAATTCAAGATACTTTGATCTTACAAGGCGAGTGGCAAGATAGTTTTTTTGAGCAAGTAGAAGCACTAGCAATGACCTTGGCAGCTGGGGTTGAGGCAGGTATTTACTAGCAGGTATTTACTTACAGTGGGTCGTTTGGCAATGCTTGTGGAGATAGTGCAACTGCTACAACTATTACCACTACCAAAAGCACCATAGACAGTTTGGAGAGAGCCGTAATGCACAATGGTGATTTGAATAATAAAGTAGATGTTTCTGCACTGCCATGCTCCCAAGCGTGTGAGAATAATAAACAGCCTATTTTAGAAGTGCTAAAAATTGAGCTGCACAGCTCTAATCATGTGTTAGAGATTGGGTCAGGTACTGGTCAATATAGTGTTCATTTTGCGCCTCATTTATCACATCTAAAATGGCAAACGAGCGATGTCATTAGTAATCATCGTCATATAATGGCTTGGCATCAGGCTTATCCTGCACCTAATCTATATGCTCCTTTGGCGTTTGATTTGAGTACGGATGCGATACCTATTAATAGCAACAGCCAGTCAGACTTATCCTATGATGCAGTGTTTACGGCCAATACGCTGCATATCATTAGTTGGGGGTTGGTGAGACGATTATTTGCATTGGCTGGTGATGCGCTCCCTATCGGTGGAAAGCTGATCGTATATGGCCCATTTAACGAGCATGGTGCCTATACCAGTGCGGGCAATCAGAGATTTGATGCGATGCTCAGAGCAGGCAATCCTGATAGCGGTATTCGTGCTAAAGAAGATGTTGTCAGTTTGGCAAGCGAGCATCATCTTCAACTCAGCAAAACATATACAATGCCTGCTAATAATCAATTATTAGTCTTTCAAAAAATATAAAACTTCAAGCGCTTACAATACAAAAGCCACTTCAAGTCAGATCAGACGATGATCGATTGAAGTGGCTTTTTACTTAGTTTTTTTAATTTATTTGGGTTGTTTGGGTTTTCTTATTTCCATGCTGTCAGATTATTTATATTCTTCTTCTAAGAAATCCAAGTAACGTTTCCAAGAGCGCTTGTCGGCACGTTCATCATATCGGTCACTACCAAAGACACTAAAGGCGTGCGGTGCGCCGCTATAAGTGACCATCTCATGCGGTACGCTGGCTGCTTCTAACGTCTTACCTAAAGTCGCAAAGCTCTCTAAAGAGACAGATTCATCAGCTGACCCGTGAAATACTAGGATCTCCCCAGTCGTCTTATCATAGCTTTGACCAGTTGGAATGTCGAACGCACCGTGGAAGGGTACAAAGGCTTTTTGCTCAAAGCCTGAGCGTGCTAGCTCTAACGCGACCGTACCACCGAAACAATAGCCCATAGTCGTGCCTTTACGCACGTCATTACCTTGTAGCTGTCCTGCTGTCAGTGCTCCTGCCAATATGCGACGCATTTTATTACGGTCATCATATAACTCTCCAGTTAGGCGTTTGTTCTCTTCGATAGAAGTAGGACGTATGCTTTGTCCAAACATATCCGCTGCTAATACGTTGTAACCTTCGTTCGCTAACATATCAGCACGTTTGCGCTCATAGTCAGTTAGACCATCCCAATCATGAATCAATAAGATAAAAGGTGCATTAGGCTCATCCGCTTTAGCATAATAGCCTTCGTAGGCTTCATCATCGACTGTATAGGTAACGTTTTTGGTTGTGATTGCGGCAGCTGTTTGACTGAACGTTAGTGCCATTAGACCCATTGACGCGCCTACTAGCAACGAATGATAAGGTTTCTTAGTTTGGGAGTTTAGAGTTGGTAACATGGTAGGTAGCCTTATAGTTATATAAAAAATAGTCGTATCGTAAAATCTACATAAATCCGCTACATCGTCATCCTCGCTGACCATACTAATGTATAACTTGCGCTTGGCGTTGTTGTGTCGAAAGTATTTGGAATCAACGATATAAAAAAGATAAATATAAGGCTAAAACCATGCCAATTTATTTATCAATTGTCTCTAGTACTTCGTAAAAAGCATACCTTAAAGAAGAACTACATTACAAGGTTCTATTGTTAACGTACATGCTCCTTTAAGGCTGTCTAAAGTGGCTGATTCGTAACGTCTATATACCTTAACCAAACATCAACAAGGTTCACCATATACGCAACTATATTTGACTTATTATTTGGGTAGTATAAGTCCTAAGCCTATTATTCCTTTACGAATTTTAGTGCGGTATCAATTTAATGTTAGGCAATGCTGAAAACACAGAAAAATAAATGACAAATGAAGTCACCATTATTTCAAAGGATATCGAACCTGTGTCGGCACTTTTTTAGTAATTTAAAAGAGCACTCTTAATCTATTAGCTAGGACTTTTTATGAATAATAATATCGATCATACTGACCCCGCCAAAAATATGAATACTGAACGTGGCAATGGCGGCGAAACGCATCAACGCGCAGGCGACGACACCAAAGTATTGACCACGCAGCAAGGTGTGGCTATCGCCGATAATCAAAACTCTCTAAAAGCAGGTTCACGTGGGCCTACGCTATTAGAAGATTTTGTATTACGTGAAAAAATCAATCATTTTGACCATGAGCGTATCCCCGAGCGTATCGTCCATGCTCGTGGCAGTGCCGCACACGGTTATTTTGAGCTGACAGAGTCACTAGAAGAATATACGACTGCCAAAGTGTTGACCGAAACAGGTAAGCAAACACCATTGTTTACGCGCTTTTCAACAGTAGCCGGCAACAAAGGCTCAAAAGATACACCACGTGATGTGCGCGGTTTTGCGGTGAAAATGTACACAGAAGAAGGTAACTGGGACATCGTTGGTAACAACATGCCAATCTTTTTTATCCAAGATGCGATGAAGTTTCCAGATTTGATCCATGCGGTAAAACCAGAACCAGATCGTGGTTTCCCGCAAGCAGCCTCTGCTCATGATACATTTTGGGATTTTGTATCACTAAGCCCTGAAACCATGCACAACTTAATTTGGTTGATGAGTGATCGCGGTCTACCGCGTAGCCTACGTATGATGGAAGGTTTTGGTATTCATAGCTATCGCTTAATCAATAAAGAAGGTAAGAGCACCTTTGTACGTTTCCATTGGAAACCAGTGCTAGGCGTACAGTCAACTACATGGGATGAGGCAGTGAAAATTTCAGGCGCTGACCCTGATTATCATCGTCGCGACTTGTTTGAATCAATCAACAATGGTGACTATCCTGAGTGGGAATTTGGCGTACAGTTATTCACCGAAGAAGAAGCCAACGAATTCCCGTTTGACCACCTCGATGCGACCAAACTAATTCCAGAAGAATTGGTGCCAGTAAAAGTCGTGGGCAAGATGGTACTGAATCGTTATCCAGATAACTTCTTTGCAGAGACTGAGCAGGTAGCATTCTGTCCATCGCACCTGCCACCTGGTGTTGATTTTAGTAATGACCCATTATTACAAGGTCGTCTATTCAGTTATCTAGACACGCAGCTATCACGTTTAGGGTCGCCTAACTTTGCTCAGATTCCTATCAATGCGCCGAAATGTCCGTTCGCTAACAATCAACAAGACGGTCATATGCAAATGCAAGTGCCGAAGACGCGCACATTGTATGAGCCACAAAGCCTAGATCCAACTCGTCCTCGTGAAAGCGCTAAACGTGGTTTTGAGTCGTTTCATGAACAGCTAGATGATGGTGTAAAAGGTCGCGTACGTGATGAGAGCTTTGCAGATCATTATAGCCAGCCACGTATGTTCTATCGTAGTCAGACAGCAACTGAGCAAGCACATATCGCAACGGCCTATGCGTTTGAGCTAGGTAAAGTAGATACAGCCCATGTACGTACGCGTATGCTTGGTCATCTGATCCATATCGATGAAGACTTGGCCAATCGTGTAGCACACGCGCTTGGTATGGAGCTACCAGAGCCAGCAGATGCGGCTGCACCTGTCCAAGATTTGGGAACCTCTAAAGCCATACAAACCATTGGTCTAACACCTGATAGCCTAAAAGGTCGTATGATCGGTATATTAGTCGCAGAAGGTTCTAATAGCAGTGAAGTTAAAAAGTTCGAAGATGCGGCAAAAGCGCAAGGTGCTAGCGTCAAGATTGTAGCGCCCAACAAAGAAGTCGTGTTGGATGATGACACACGCATACAAGCTGATGAGCGCCTCGCTGGTGGTCCGTCAGTAATGTTTGATGCCGTTGTTAGTATTATCATGCCTGACCAAGCCAAAAAGCTAGCTATGGACAGCTCTGCGTTAGATTGGTTTAATGATGCCTTTAACCATTGTAAAGCCATTGCATATTGCGGTGCGACTGATGAATTTATTTTAAGTAAACTCCCAGTTGAAAAAGATGAATTTGTGACGCCATTGGCCGAGCTAGATGCCTTTATTAATAATGCTAAGTCTCGTCTATGGGAGCGTGAACCAAAGGTTCGTGACCTTGCATAGTTGATAAGTAGGTAATTTAAGAGTTTTCTAAAATACCAATTATCTAACATACTAAGTGTTTACCTAAACCCAGCCTAAGTGCTGGGTTTTTGCTTTTGACTAGTAAGGGAATAACTATCATGAGTGAAATTATATATGTAGTTATTAGTCATGGTTTAACAATAGTGACTATTCACATTGTCTTTATATACTACTTTACCTCCATATATAGTCACAAGCGTTCACTCAAAACGATTTTTTTTACTATGATGGGCGTTATACTAGCTATAAAAGAAAAGGATAAATAAAAGTCTCAGAATAAAATATCGCAGGAAGCGATAAATGAAAAATCAGGGATCGCAAATGAGCTTATGTAAAATTGTACGTTTAGAAGGGTATATACAGAGCACGTATTTGGCAGTATATCCAGATAAAATAATGCTGTTAGATGGTTGCTGTCGCGCTGATGTGCCGATGGTACTCAACTATATTAAGACGACACTAAAACGACCGATCACTGACTTAAAAGTAGTGATGGTCACACATATGCATCCTGATCATGCGGGCGGTGCGCATAAATTCCGACAAAAGACTGGCTGTCTGATTGTCTCAGCGGATAAAAAAAAGCAGTGGTATAGCGGTATTGGCGGGCGAGTGATGCACTTCGTAGATATCAATCTGGCCTATTATGTGGCCAGACGTCAAGGACGCGCATTCAAAAACTTATATTACTCGGCAACTCTAAAACCAGATATTACTATCACCGATGGCGAACTTGTACCATATTTTGACGAGTGGCAAGCATTAGAGACATCAGGTCATACAGACCGTGATTTGTCTTTGTTTCATCTGCCGAGTCGTGAAGTATATACTGCTGATCTAATAATCAAGTTGCGTCATAAGTTTGTGGCGCCTTTTCCTGTTTATGACCCTAAGGTTTATATTCAATCGCTTCAAAAAATCAAAGCATTAAAACCTTCTGTAGTCATGATGGCGCATGGTCGTGAGTTGGCGATAGATCAAGTCACGTTTGATACCTTGATTACGCAGGCACCCAAACATCCACGCACTATCAAAGACACTATCAAGCATAAATTACTATGGCGCAAAAAAGATAACTTTCGACTGTTTAAACGTAGGCGTAATAAATAGAGGTATATAACAGCTAAGAAATAAAACTTAAAAAGTTCAGACGAAAAAAAGCCCAGCTACTAAAATAGTAACTGGGCTTTCTAAATATGGTGGGCTGTCCGCGACTCGAACGCGGGACCAATTGATTAAAAGTCAACTGCTCTACCAACTGAGCTAACAGCCCTGAAGAGTATATGAAAAAGCAATGCTTTTTAACTCTACAAGAGAAAATTCTAACTAAAGAACTTTCTAAAACTAAACATCTTAACGATGTCCTTTAAACTTATCTTTATTAGTCTACTGCCGGATAGAGCAGAACGATTAATAAAAATTAAACTAAATATGGTGGGCTGTCCGCGACTCGAACGCGGGACCAATTGATTAAAAGTCAACTGCTCTACCAACTGAGCTAACAGCCCTAGCGTTTAAAGTGTTTGTATCCCTAAACGTGAGAGCACATTATATATACTATTATGAGAAATACAACCCTAGATTATAAAAAAAGTAAAAATCTTAGGAAAAAAGTCATATTTTTTCAGAATTTTACTATTAGAGCCTATTTTAGGCTCTGAATAATCCAAGTTCGTATCTAAGCAATCACGTACTAGTCTCTAGATAAAGCATCAACAGGATCTAGCTTGGCTGCATTGCGGGCTGGTAAGAAGCCAAATACGACACCAATAAGTGTTGAGCATATAAAAGCAGCAATGATAGAGGTTGATGAGTAAATCACTTTAAAGCTATCACCAGCAAAGTTATTAATAATTTCACCGATAGCAAACGCTACTCCAATACCTAATAAGCCGCCCAAAATACAGACGAGTACGGCTTCTATCAAAAACTGCTGCATGATATCGTTTTGACGAGCCCCAACAGCCATACGTACACCAATTTCATTAGTGCGTTCTGTAACCGATACTAGCATGATATTCATCACACCAATACCACCAACGATTAATGAGATAACAGCAACCGATGAGATGAGCAGTGTCATAGTACCTGTCGTTGCTTCGATGGTCTGACGAATAGAATCTGAGTTAATAATATCAAAATCATCTTTACCATGGCGACCTTCTATTATGTCAGAAATAGCTGACTCAGCTACACTAGATGAGACACTATCATCTAGCAATGCTATAAAACTATCAATATTTGCACTACCAGTTACACGTGACATCACAGTGGTATAAGGCATATATATGATAGGTGTAGATACACTTGGTCCAAAGCCACTGTCGCTTGCCTCAAGGACGCCAACCACTCGTCCAGGCACACTACCGATGAGTAGGACTTCGCCGATAGGGTTATCTATATCTGCAAAAAAAGCACTCTTAGCATTGTCATCGATAATAATATCTTGACTACGAAGGTCGATACTTTGCGAATCGAAACCTTGACCTGATGCCAGCGTCTCACCAGTGACCTCTAGGTAATACTCACCAACACCATTGACGGTAGAGTCTTCCTGAACGCTGCCATAGCGTACACTAGTGCTGGTATTGACTTGAGGGCTCACATTGATAACATACGGTTGACTGCTGACCGCTTCTGCATCTTCTGGTGTGAGGTTGTCGTCGTTATATTTACGTCGCGGGTCGCCTCTAGGGTAGCCGTCATTCACTGTTATAGTATTGGTTCCTAGCGAGCTAATATTTGCGAGAATTTGCTGCTGAGAGCCTTGACCAAGACCAACGATAGACACAACCGCAGCGATACCGATGATAATGCCTAACATAGTCAGCAAGGTGCGCATTTTGTGTGCCCGCATGGCAAGTAATGACATCTTTAATGCTTCAAAAAAGCGATCGATAAAGCTAGCAAACGCACTTTTTCGGTGTTGACTAAGAATAGGTTCTGACTGTTTTTCAGTTGGTTTGTAGTGCTCCGTTTTATAATCTGCTATAACGTAGCCATCTTTTAGTTCAATCACGCGCTCGGCCTGAGCAGCAAGCTTGGGATCATGGGTAACCATGATGATGGTATGACCTTGAGCATTTAGATCATGTAAGATGGCCATCACGTCTTCGCCAGATTTACTATCTAGGGCACCTGTTGGTTCATCCGCTAAGATGACATCGCCACCATTCATTAGGGCGCGAGCAACAGAAACACGCTGCTGTTGGCCGCCTGAGAGCTGGCTAGGGCGATTATTCACCTTTTCACCAAGACCTAGATCGGTCAAGAGCTTTTCTGCGCGATTGATTCGTGCCTCAGTGTTCATACCAGCATATACGGCAGGGACGGCAACATTATCTTTAGCGCTAATGTCACCAAGCAGGTGGTAGCGCTGAAAGATAAAGCCAAAATGCTCTCGGCGTAACTCAGCCAGATCATCTGCCTCTAGTTTGTTTGCTGATTGGCCATAAATCTTATAGTCACCTGCTGTCGCCTGATCTAAGCAACCCAAGATATTCATTAGCGTAGACTTACCAGAGCCAGATTGCCCGATAATCGCGACCATTTCACCTTGATTAATCGTTAAATTAACCTCGTGCAATACACGAATGGTTTGCTCGCCTGCAGCAAACTCTCGAATAATACCCGACAGCTCCATAATGGGCCTGTCAGCGGTAGCTGCAGTACTGATATTATTCGGTGAGCTGGTTTCTATCGAAGCGCTAGTGCTGTCAGTCGGCTGTTTAGTAGATTGAGATATAGTCATAGCAATGTCTTTAATCAAAGATAGTGAGTGTCGTGATGAAAGGGCCAAGGTTTTTCAGCCCCTCCATCGTTAACATAGTCAAAGAATTAATTACATCCTTGGAGTACCAGGTATACGAGCACCACCACCACGGTTCTCTGAAGCATTGGCACTACCTTCACCAATAATGACTTGCTCACCTTCTTCCAATCCGCTTAAAATTTGCGCATTTACTCGGTTATCAATGCCTACTTCTACTGTACGAGGTTCTACTGTGCCGTCATCATTTAGTACGCGTACAATATTATTGGTTTTGGCTTGTCCTTCACTTGTATTTTTTGCGGGTCTTTCTTGTATGGCTGCTGATGGCACAAGCAACGCGTCTTTGGCTTGATCGATGATAATATAAATCTGGGCGGTCATATCAATACGAAATAATCGCTCAGGGTTAGCTACTTCAACGTAGCCAACATAGTAGATCGCAGAATCGGTTGAGCTGGTCTCGCTAATTTCCTCGGGTGCCGGTTCAATAGCTGTCAATGTCGCATCATACTGTTGGTCCGGGTTACCGATGATATTAAAGTAGGCGGGCATACCAGCATTGACATTGATAACATCAGCTTCGGAGATTTGTGCGTTGATACGAACCGTAGATAAGTCAGCGAGCGTGACCAATGTTGGCGCAGTTTGACTGGCGTTTACAGTAGTACCTTGCTCAGTTGTAATAGAAACAACCGTACCAGAAATGGGTGCACGAATCGTGGTGTAACTAAGATCTTCTTGTGCGGTACTGACATTAGTCTGTGCGATGCTTAGAGCGGCTTGCTGACTATTGATACTAGCGTTTGTAGTAGCAATGGCTGCCTTAGCAGTGTCAATAGCCGCACGTGCATTTTCAACGGCAGCTTGTGCCGTCTCGACGCTAGTCGCTTGGGTATCATATTCTTGCTGAGAGATTGCATCGATATCGACTAAGCCTTGCAAGCGGGCAAAATCAGACTGTGCTTGCTTGAGCTCAGACTGACGGCTGGCAAGATCGGCATAGGCACTTTTTAGACTGGCTTGTTTGCTCAACGATTCTGCTTGTGCACTTTGTAACGCGGCTTCACTTTGTTGCAGGCTAGCTTGTTGGTTGCTTAAGTTATTATTTTGTGTGACCTGATCAATCTGTGCAATAAGGTCGCCTTTTTGAACCTCGTCACCCACTTCTACATAGAGGTTTGTGACCTCACCAGAGACCTGCGCACCGACATCAACGGTATTAAGTGCTTTAACTTTACCTGATGCCATGACATTGTTTTCGATATCACCAACCTCAACCGTGGCGGTTAAATAACTGGGTTTTTCTTCTTCTGGTTTTAAGAAAGTATAGGCCAAAGCCCCTAATGCTACGATGATTAAGGTGATGACACCCCATTTGATAGCAGACTTTTTGCTTATTTTGCGCATGACAACAATCCAATTACAATTAAATCAAGTATAGATATAGTAGAGACTTCACCTATAAAAAGGAACGTAAATTAGTTTACGAAAGGTTAAGGCAGCTGGGAATGGGGATAGGTACAGAAAAGAAATATTTACTAAAAATCAATAAAACGGAGATTATAGGAGAACAAAATAGGGTAGTAGGATCTGGATTTATAGCATTTAAATGTATAAACCAGTAAGAGAAGATATGGATAACTTGTTACTAAGAAAAAAATAGAAGATGGTAATAAATGGGTCAATCTTAGCGCATCGCAAATAAACGCTTACCTGTTAATTCCAACGCTGCTTGTAGTAGAAGCTCCCATGCATGCTGGCGAACAAGGCCTTTGATAGCTTGGTCGCAGCGATAGAGTAGAGCTGGCCATTCAGCAGTTTGGGATTGTGTTTGACGACGGCAGGCTTGTTGGTACAGCCCCTGCTTACTACGCCAAATACCAAGCACCTGAGGATCTTGTCCATCCATCAGCTGTATGATCTGGCGCATGTCTTTGCTAATAGCCCAGAGCACTAAAGTAGTGGGCTCATCGGTCGACTTTAGCTGAAACATGATTTTGGCAACCTGCGTACTATTGCCCGCGAGCATCGCATCAGACAAATCGAATACACTAAACTGCGCGTCGCTGACCAACGCTGATTGTAGGTCTGCAATATCCAATGCCACATTATTCGCAGGCTGTGAAAAGCTATTAGATTGTTCGGTGCTATTGTCATTAGCACTATCTTCACTAGTAGTGTTATTAGCAACTAGCTGCGGTGCAAACAAATAGGACAGTCGCCATAGGGTTTGATAAGCACTTAACAAGTGATGCTCGGTGTGTGACATCAGAAGCTGCCACGCTTCTTGAGACAGTCGTAAACCAAACTTCTGAGCTTGGATTTGTAGTAGCTGTTGGCGCTGCTGCTCATTGTATAAATTGCAATCGATGACATTGCCATATTGCGCAAAAGGAGCGAACCATTTGCTGCTCTGGCTGCGCTTGTCTTGCTTAGGCGTGAGCCACAACACACTATGACTGTGTGTTCCAGTTTGTGCCTCGACCGCAAAACGTTCCAACTCAGCGATAACCGCTTTGTCAGGTTTATGATTGCCCGTCACGATTAAGGCACTGGCATCATCGAATAAAGACTGACTGCCAAGTTCGGACAGTACTTCTTGCCAGCTTTTGACGGAAACTAGCTCTATACGTTTGATTGCGTAATTTTGTGCGCGCCAGTGTGGACGCAGCGCATCTATCAACCATTGACTGAGTAAAGGCTCATCACCATGCGCCAGCCACAATCCCGCTACTGCAACGGAAGGTTGTAGTAGTTTTGGGTAGGCTTTTATGAAGGTATCTTGCATAGCGTGGTGTTACACCGTTTGATGAGCATGTAATACCAATTCCAAAAATATGATCAACAGTGTCAAGCTTGTTTAGTCTACTTAAAGTAGTACATGCCCTTATTGACTTCGCTATTCATACTTCTAGAAATGGTATCGTTTGATAATAAGAATGACTGACTATTACGGTTGTGGTACAACGACAACAGTTGGTGTTACACCTTTATTCATTTGCACAGATTGTTTGGCAGCAGGTGCGACTTTTGGAAGTGAGATAGCCACGTATTGATCAGTGATACGGCGTGCTAAAGTATCATAGAGCCAATCGCGAGTCTGATCGCCTTGTAGATCGTCAGTACTGACAGATGCTTCGTTGTACTGGTAACTTCGCTCAACCTGAATAGGGTTGCTTAGTGTCACAGGCTTACCATTTTCCAGCGTTTGATAGCTGACATCTGCTGACAGTACCAAGCGAATTTCTGTTAATACCCCAACCAACTCGTAACGCTTAAAACGTACATTGCTGATATCGATAGCGGCAATAGACTCAGCTCCTGTTTGCTGGTTATTACGAGCAACTTCCTCCAAGCTCATATTACCAAGAACATCGACACCTAACGTCTTTAGGCGCTGCGTTAATGGTAATTTCAGCGGGAATGAGGTGCGATTGTCTTCGAGAATGACGGCTGTTTTTTCGACATCAAGCAGCATCGCTGAGTCGTAGCCACGCAGCTGAAATCCGCAGCCACTAAGAGCCGCCGCTGCACCTACCACGGTGAACATTGGCAGCGTGGCAAGCAAGGTTGCTCCGAGCTTTTGGCCAAGGGACTTTTTATTAGCTAGGCTGTGTACGCTCGATATTGATTGCGCCTGCTCAGCTCGATGCTTGTATGACATAAACGCTATCCTCATATGATAAGAAGGCTTAGAGTACTAAGCCTAGGCGACTAGCCTGCAACCACGATATTAACCAGTTTGTTAGGAACAACGATTTCTTTTTTAATATCGCCCGTGATGAATTTTGCCACACTTTCCATGGTGCGAGCTTGTTCTTTTAGCTGCTCAGGATCGCTGTTTGGTGCCACATCCATCTTACCACGCATTTTGCCATTGACCTGTACCACCATCGTGATCATGTCCTGTACCAGTGCACTTTCATCTACGGTTGGGTAGTCTAAGGTTAAGGTGTCAAGACCTAGCTGCTCAAGCAGGTACTCACCAACGTGCGGTGCATATACAGATAGCATAATCAGCAGACTGGTCAATGCTTCGTGTTTGACGTGCAGTTCTTGCTCGTTACTAGCGTTAAAACCAGTCAACTCATTAGCCAGTTCCATCAGGCTTGATACTGGCGTGTTTAATGCCAGACGGTCACCCAAATCACTATCTATCTTAGCAATCGTTTCGTGCGTTTTACGACGTAAGTTTTTGGCTTCTTTGCTCAACCCGTCTGTGTTCAAGGTGGCACTGTTGAGCTTATCAATACTGATATTGGCGGCCGTGAGCGCTTGTATATGGTCGGTTGCAATACGCCATACTTTTTTCACAAAGTTATAAGGGCCTTTTAGTGCATCGTCTGACCATTCAAGCGTTTGATCCGCAGGTGCGGTAAACAGCGTATATAGACGAACCGTATCAGCACCATATTTATCAATAGTTAGCTGTGGATCTACGCCATTGTTTTTTGACTTAGACATTTTTTCGATTTTGCCAATCGTTACTGGCTGACCGTCAGATTTTAAGATAGCTTTGATTGGTTGACCGCGTTCGTTGAAATCAATATCGATATCTTCTGCAAAGTAGTAGGTCGTACTGCCATCCGCATTGACGCGGTAGAACGTACCAGCCAGTACCATACCTTGAGTCATTAGATTGGCAAATGGCTCGTCGCCTGTGACTAGGTTTTCGTCGCGCATCAGCTTATGGAAGAAGCGTGCATACAATAGATGCATTACCGCATGCTCGACACCGCCCACGTATTGATCGACAGGCAACCATTTATTGGCAGCAGACTTGTTGACCATGTTTTGCGTGTCATTTGGGCTAGCAAAACGTGCGTAGTACCAACTTGACTCTACAAAAGTGTCAAAGGTATCAGTCTCGCGCTCAGCAGGGTTTCCACATTTAGGACAAGTAGTGTTGACAAATTCTGGTAGGTTTTTAAGTGGATTACCACGACCGTCAGGTACGACGTCAGTTGGCAATACAACTGGCAAATCTTGCTCTTCAACAGGTACAGTACCACAATGCTCACAATTGATCATTGGAATAGGGCAGCCCCAATAACGCTGGCGAGACACGCCCCAATCACGTAGACGATACTGAATCTTTTTCTTAGCCAGCTCTTTTGGCTCGAGCTTGGCTAGCATTGCATCAAACGCTTGCTCAAAGTCTAGACCATCAAACTCACCGGAGTTAACCAAGGTATTGCGCTCAGTATAGGCAAGATTGACTTCACTATCGTTCGCTTTTGCCTCTGCTTTTAGTTCATCAAAATAGCCATTAGGGGTGTCGATGACTTGTTTGATCGGCAGGTTGTACTTATTGGCAAATTCATAATCGCGTTCATCATGGGCAGGTACCGCCATGACTGCGCCTGAGCCGTAGCTCATTAATACATAGTTGGCGACCCAAACAGGTACTTCTTCACCAGTCAGAGGATGCGTTACAGTGAGGCCTGTATCCATACCGATTTTTTCAGCTTTGGCCAAATCAGCTTCAGCTACTGAGCCTTTTTTGCAAAGTGCGCAGAATTGAGCGATTGTTTCATCTTTTTCAGAGGCATACTGTGCAAGTGGATGTTCTGCTGCTACAGCAACATAAGTCACACCCATCAAGGTATCAGGACGAGTGGTGAACACATCTAAGGTGTTTTCTTCACCAGCAAGTTCATAAGGGAAGTGGACTTCCATACCGGCACTACGACCAATCCAGTTGCGCTGCATGGTTAGCACTTCAGACGGCCAGTGACCTTCTAGTTGATCCAAATCATCCAACAGCTCATCAGCATAATCGGTGATGTTGAAGTAATACATAGGGATGTCGCGCTTTTCGACCGCAGCACCACTACGCCAGCCTTTACCATCAATGACTTGCTCGTTCGCCAAAACGGTATTGTCAACAGGATCCCAATTGACCGTTGACAGTTTTTTGTAGACTAGGCCTTTTTTGTACAATTGCAAAAATAACCACTGCTCCCACTGATAATACTCAGGGCTACAAGTCGCAAATTCACGTGACCAGTCAATAGATAGGCCTAGCAATTTAAGCTGCGCACGCATGCTGTCAATATTGGCAAATGTCCATGCAGCAGGTGGCGTTTGGTTGGCAATGGCAGCATTTTCCGCTGGCAGGCCAAAACCATCCCAGCCCATTGGTTGCATGACCTCAAAACCTTTGAGACGATAATAACGGCTTAATACGTCAGAAATCGTATAGTTACGTACGTGACCCATGTGCAGCTTGCCACTTGGGTAAGGGAACATCGACAGCATGTAACGACTTGGCTTGTCGCTTGGCTCATTGCTTACTTCAAAGCGCTTGTCAGTTGCCCATTTGGTTTGTTGCGCGGCTTCTATCGCTTGTGGGTTATAATAATTGTTTTCTGTTTGGTCTGCTGTCACGGCGTTGCTCATAGTCGGCTCGAAATTGGTTGATACTGATTTATTTAATACGGATTTGTTTAATACTGATCAAAATAGGTGGAATTTGACAATGCCATAGCATAGCGTAATTTGGCGAAAATTGCGACGATATGATGCAGTTGCTTACTAGGTTTGACGATTAAAAATGATGCATTCTCTATATCCAGTCAGCCTTAGGTATAATAGACGAATTAATGAGCATTTAAGAGGAGTTATCATGACCATTACTATCTACGGCATTAAGTCGTGCAGCACGATGAAAAAAGCGTTCACTAAGCTAGATGAACTAAATGTCAGCTACGATTTTCACGATTATAAAAAACAAGGTATCGATAAAGAAATAGTACAGCGCTGGGTAACTGCGCTAGGTATCGACAAAGTGCTCAATAAGCGTGGTACGACATGGCGCAAGCTAGACGACAGTCAAAAGCAAGCAGCGGATGAAAGTATAGATACCGCGATAGATTTACTTGTGGAAAATACCAGTATGATTAAACGCCCAATCGTAGAAGGTCAGTCGGCAGATAAAGATCAAGCAGTATTACTATGCGGCTTCGATGAAGCAGAGTTTGATAAAGTTTTTTCGTAAGTTTAATCCATAAAAATTAAGCTAGTCTTATTTTTTAAGTATAAAAATGCACAAAAAAGCCCGAGCGTTTATATTCACTCGGGCTTTTCTACATTTAATATTGCTAGATTTTTCTAGCTCAATGAGGATTCTATCTCACGACTAATGAGTGTACCGACCCCTTCGTTGGTGAAAATCTCCAGCAAGGTAGCATGTGGGACACGGCCATCAACGATTACCGCACTTTTGACGCCGCTACGTACCGCATCAAGCGCACATTGAATTTTGGGAATCATGCCGCCTGAGATAGTACCGTCTTCGATTAAGCTATCGACTTTCTTTGGCGTGAGCCCAGTGACCACTTCACCGTCACGGCCCAATACACCTTTGATATTGGTCAATAGCATCAGCTTTTCAGCTTGTAAAAACTCTGCTACTTTACCCGCAACCAGGTCAGCATTGATGTTATAGGTATTGCCTTCAGCATCTACACCTAGTGGAGCGATGACAGGTATAAAATCAGAGGCAATCAGCATGTTAATTACGTCTTTATTGACGCTTACCACATCACCGACGAACCCTAAGTCAACTGGTACAGCAATACCGTCTGTGCCAATTTTTTCCATCATAAGTTTTTTTGCCTGAATCAAGTTGGCATCTTTACCAGTCAGACCGATCGCGCGACCACCATGCTTATTGATCAAGCTAACAATGGATTTGTTGACACTACCGCCCAAGACCATCTCGACGACATCCATGGTGCTTTTGTCAGTAACGCGCATGCCATCGATACGATCTGATTGACGTCCGAGCTCTTTTAGAAGGTTGTCAACTTGCGGGCCACCACCATGTACGACTACGGGGTGCATACCGACGGTTTTTAGCAAAACGATATCGCGAGCAAATGAGCTTTCAAGATCAGGGTCAGTCATGGCGTTGCCGCCATATTTTACGACGATGAGTTTATCAACAAAGCGCTGAATATAGGGCAGAGCAGTGGTCAATACTTCAGCGGTGTTTTTGGCATCATCTAAATTAAGCGTCATTACAAACTCCTAAGGGCCGGGTTTAAATTGGTTGTTTTTATACCATGTCTAATGAGACAGTGATGTACGTTATGTAGCTACTCCGAGGGAATAGCAAGAATCTGCTCTGCCAAAGCTGCGTTAAATGGTCGGCATAAAGCGGCAAATGTCGCCTGAATATCTTTTAGATCATCCATGCTGTCACCTGCAAAGCGTGCGGTCAGGCTGTTACTGGTATTCGATTGACGTATTACCCCAAAGCCATGCGCACAATCCAAGCGTACACCATCGATACAGCTCAGTTTAGTTCCTGTGGGTAATAAGTCGTGCATTTTTTTTAATGCTGTTTGCGACTTGGTAGTAGCACAAGTACACAGCGAAGACTTGCATGGTGGGGCAGGCAGGCAAGTATCTTTTAGGGCCTGACTAGATGAAGAAGAACTAGCAAGAATAGGCATATCCACTAGATGCTGCAAGTAATGACAAAATCTCGTCAGTTGTTCTACGAGTGAGCAGTCGGTAGTAGAAGTCTGCGGCATTGGTAAATAATGATCAGCAGTACTGACTATAGTGGGCAATCTTTGGATAATATTTGATAGTGATTTTTTATCATTAATATCGCCATGAGTTTGGTCAAGCCAATGCAACAAGCGTAATGCAGCATACATCGCATCATCATAGGGGATAAAACGACTATCATTGAAAATAAAATGTCCTGATAGTTCGCCAGCAAAGACAATTTGATTGTCAGGATACTGTACCTGTTGGCGCATAAAGCTGCTACCTGTTTTACTAATCACAGGCGTAGTACCAAGTTCAGCCAATAGTCTGGGCAAATGATGGGCGCACTTAATATCGAAAAGAACCTCAGACACGAATAAAGGGTCGCTAAGAGAGTCAGGGTATTCAGTAATAGCAATACGTGCCAATAAATAGAGCAAATGATCGGGCGTAACTATCTTGCCATTGTTATCAACGACCATCAATCGATCGCCATCGCCATCAAACGCTAAGCCTATGTCTGCTGCGTGAAAAACAATGGTTTGCTGCAGTTCGTTTAGACGATTTGGTTCGGTAGGATCTGGATTACCAAGAGGGAAGTTGCCATTGGGTGTATCATTGAGAAAAATGACCCGTTGGCAAAAACGCTCAAACAAGCGTTGAGCGATGCTCCCAGTTGCGCCATGCATACAGTCAATGACTATGACTAAATCAAGCTTATGAGTATATTTCTGATTGACTTCAGTTGCTGAGTGATTGTGCTGGAGTAATTGATCAAATACCTGCTCAATAGCATTGATATAAACGTTTGCTACTTTATGAGTAGATAGTTGTTCAAGCAAGTCACTTGGTAGTTCTGAATCGTGGTTATTCTCAGTATTTTCAGTACTTTTTGAATACAAGAGAGGGTTTTTAGCTTGATTATCTAGGTAAGCGTGCTGACCATGGTTGATGGTTAGCTGATGATAAAGTGCCTGTATCTCGGAGCTACTAGGAGATTTGTTATTCACCAACCATTTGATACCTAGTATGTCTTTGGCAGAGTGGCTCGCTGTGATCACTATGCCATGGCCTTGATACTGCGCTGCCCAAAAAGCCATCATCGGCGTGGTAACCAGACCTAACTGGATTACGTGTAAACCGTGATGAGCTAATACAGTAGAGAGCGTACGTGCAATTGCCTCACTCCCAATGCGCATATCATAGCCAATAACGACGATATTCTGCTTAGTCTTAACAGAGGCGCTCGTATTGATATTTTGAGTCGGTTGACTGTCTTGCGCATTATAGAGAGCAGCAAAAGCATCGCCTAACGCTTGTATAAAACTGTTAGTGAAATACTGGTTAGCACCACGAATATCATAAGCACGGAATAAGGATTGCTGCGCCGCAAAAGGTGGCATTGCTTACTCTCCTTATAACCGTGATAGATGTTTAATGAATAAAAATGAATAGCGCAAGATTTTCTAGATAGAAAGACTTTAAATACTATCTAAAAAATGGTCAGCAGGATTGACCGTCAAAACAATGACTACTGACGACCTGAATGTCCAAATCCGCCTGCACCACGTATGCTCTCATCACTGAATTCTGCAACCACTTCAAATTCAGGACGAGCAACGGGTACCACGATGTACTGTGCCATACGTTCAGCCGGGTTGAGAACAAAATCATCTCCACTACGGTTCCAAATACTAACCATCAGCTCGCCTTGATAGTCGGCATCAATTAGCCCCACTAAGTTACCTAAGACGATACCATGTTTATGGCCAAGTCCTGAGCGCGGTAGAATCATCCCTGCATAATTAGGATCTTGAATATAAACGGCGAGACCTGTGCCGATTAAATGGGTTTCACCTGCTTTAATCGTTAATGGTTCATCGATGCAGGCACGTAAGTCGATCCCTGCACTGCCATCAGTGGCACGAGTCGGTAGAGAAAATGCTTCATCTTCAGTAATTTTAGGGTTTACCACTTTAACTTGTACAGCTTGCATAACGAACTCACTTAACGATTTGATGGTTTTTAAATTACGATTTTAAACTAGGGTTTTAAATAGATTTTATTCAAAATTTTATATAATAAATAGTAACTCTATATTTTGACTGGGTCATTGATTGTCCAGCAATTTAATTAGGGCGTGTTGAATATTCAAATATTAGGGCTGCTGATCGCTAAAATTGCACCAAACTAGGCGCAAGCCGACGATAATGTCGAGACCTTAACTAGGCTTGTAACGACGTTTGGGGTGGTTTTAGCATCAGCCTTTCAGGGCAGTACTCTTTTTTGCCAATACATGGCGAAATTGTTTAACCTAGAATGACTAGGCATCAAAAATTTCTCTGCATATTGTCTAAAAAATAGTCACTGCCAGCACCACATTTGAATATTCAACACGCCCTATAGTATCAGCACACTGGCCAATCCTAAAAAGGACATAAAGCCGACGATATCCGTGACGGTCGTTAGGATAACCGAAGCAGATAAAGCAGGGTCGATATTCATTCGTTTTAGCATCAGCGGTATACTGATGCCTGAGACATTAGCTGCAGTCATGTTGATTGCAATGGCAAAACCAATAACAGCACTAATTTTAACATCATGAAACCACAACTGAGCAATAAACGCCATAATCACCGCCCAGACAATACCGTTTATCGCACCTACCCACAGCTCTTTATTCAAGAGCCAAACACGGTTAGAGCCACCGATTTGACCCATCGCCATACCGCGTATCACCACTGTCAGCGTTTGCGAGCCCGCAATACCGCCCATACTGGCGACGACTGGCATCAGTATCGCTAATGCCACAACTTGTGCCAATACTTCTTCAAATTGTCCAATTACTGCTGCCGCTAGTAGGGCAGTACACAAGTTAATGCCTAGCCAAACACTACGACTCTTTGCGCTGGTTAAGATAGGGGCAAACAGCTCTTCATCTTGGCTAACACCAGCTAGGTTTTTCATGGTGCTATCGACGTCATCTTGGATGATGCCCATGATATCTTCACCATTTAGTTGACCAACCAGTTCGCCATGGCTATTGATTACGGGAGCGAAGCGAATATCTTCTGAACGAAAAATCGCAGCGGCATCTTGAATATCTAAGCGATCATTAATCGTAATGGCAGTATCAATCAGTTCCGAAACCAAAGTGTTTTGTTTATGCTTAATTAAATCTACCAAACTTAGTAGACCGAGTAATTGCTGGCTTTGATCGACGACTAGCAACTCTTGGCTCTCATCATCGAGCAGATCATCGTTTTTTCGTAGCCACTCTTGCACATCCGCAAGATAGATATCATCCCTTATCTGGATAATATCAGGATCCATATAGCTACCAACTTCCCAGTCAGCATAGGTATCGAGCTTATTGACTTGAACTCGAGTTTCTTCGTCTAGCGTTGCCATGACTGAGGTACGGACGCTATCAGTGACGGTATCCAAAATCTCAGAGATGTCCTGAGCATCAAGATCTTGGGTAAATAGGGAGATTTCTTGAGAAGAAATGTTCTCCATCAGCGGCTGGCGTGTATCGACATCTAGCTCGGCAAGCACCTCACCTTTGATGTGCTCTGGTACCTGCGCCCAAATCAGCAGACGGTTTTGAGTTGGGAAGGATTCTAGTAGATTGGCAATCTCATATTCGGATTGCTTTTCCAAAAACTCCGTCATTGCCTCGTATGCTTTATCAGCAACCAGACCCTGCAGGTACAAAAGCTTATATTCGGCACTATATTCGGCTGAGTTATAATCTCCTGACAGCATGGCAGTTCGATCCTGATTAGGCGGCGTGGTAGGCATAAGTCTTCCAAAGTTTTACAATATATAAATAACACTAGCGATTATAACAATCATTTTTTGCGCAATCTAAGGCATGCTTTTGAAAGCATTTTACTCAGATAATTAAGTGTCTTGATTAGGATTAACGCTTACCCAGTAACGCTCGAATATTGGCCAAATATTCATCAGCAACGGCTTCGGGATCTTTGGTCGCTTTTTTCTTTTTCGCTTTGGCAGGCCAATCAATATGATCCTCGGGCAGCTCATCCAAAAACCGTGATTCTGAGGTGACACGCATCTGACCACCAGCACGGCGCTGGGTCGCGAGCGTCAATGTTAGTTCACGGCGCGCACGGGTAATGCCCACGTACATCAGACGACGTTCTTCTTCGACCGTCTCACTCATGATAGAGTTGCGATGCGGTAGCATCTCTTCTTCTAACCCCATGATGTAAACAAAATCAAACTCCAAACCTTTTGCAGCGTGCAGCGTCATTAAGTTAACTTTGTTGGTGTTCTCTTCTTCTTGTTGCTGCTCAAGCATGTCGAGCAAAACCAGTTTGCGAATGATGGTATCAATCGTTCGGTCTTCGTCTTCTTCAGCGCGATTAATCAAGGACTGAATGCTGGTGTAGAGCATATCGATATTGTCGATGCGATTTTTTTCTTGTTGCGGTGTTTTGGCATCGCTACGGACAAAATCAATATAGCCGGTCTCATCAATCATCTGGCGTACGATCGGCACAGGATCAGGATGCTGATCCAGCTCACGCGTATAATGCTCGATGAACTCACCAAACTCTTTTATCGTACCATAAGCCTTTGATGGTAATACGTGAGAAAGGCCAGCATGGGTACAAGAGGCCAGTAGCGATATGCTGTGCTCTTGCGCAAACAAGCCGAGTTTTTCTAGCGTGGCAGGTCCCATACCACGCTTAGGCGTATTGATAATACGTAAAAATGCGCTGTCATCTTCGGGGTTCAAAATCAGGCGCAGATAGCCCATGATATCTTTGATTTCACTACGCGCAAAGAATGACTGACCGCCTGATAACTTGTATGGCACTTGCAACTGGCGTAATTGGGCTTCCAGCATACGTGCCTGAAAGTTACTGCGGTATAGCACAGCATATTGTTCCCACTCATTACCAAAGCGCAGCTTATGTGTGACAATTTCTTTGGCTACGCGCTCGGACTCATCATCGTCATTACGGCAATTAATAATGCGGATTTTTTCGCCTTGACCTTTATCTGACCACAGCTTCTTTTCGAATAAATGCTCGTTATTGGTAATAACAGCATTGGCTGAAGTCAAAATACGCGTGGTCGAGCGGTAATTTTGCTCAAGCATGACGATTTTTAGTTTTGGAAAATCTTCTTTTAGCAGTCCCATGTTTTCAGGTTTTGCACCGCGCCACGCATAGATAGATTGGTCATCATCACCCACCACAGTAAAGCGACCTTGTGGACCCACCAAGTGTTTGATCATCTCATATTGAGCGGTGTTGGTATCTTGATATTCATCAACGAGCAGGTAACGAATGCGGTTTTGCCATTTGTCACGTAGTTCTCTGTTCTCACGTAATATCTTGGTTGGCAAGACAATCAGATCATCAAAATCAACCGCATTATAGGCTCGCAAATTACGTTCATAAAGCGCATAGAGCGTCGCAAAAATCATGTCTTCTGGATCGTCTAAGGTTTCCATCGCCTTGTCAGGCTCAACCAAATCATTTTTCCAGTCGGAAATCATTTTTATTGCTTTACCAACCAGTTCGCGACTTTCTGCACCACTTAAGTTGTCACGCATCATCAGCTCCATCAGTAAGCGTTTGCTGTCATCGCTGTCCATGATAGAGAAGTTGCCTTTTAGCGGCGTATGAATCAGCTCATAGCGCAAAAACTGTAGACCAAATTGGTGAAACGTCGACACAGTCAGACCGCGCGTTTTTTCGCTTGGTAGCAGTTTGCTAACTCGCGCTTTCATCTCACGAGCGGCTTTATTGGTAAAGGTCACGGCGGTGATGCGCTCAGCTGGCATGTCACACTCTTGGATTAGATAAGCAATCTTACGCGTGATCACAGAGGTCTTGCCGGAGCCAGCACCTGCAAGTACCAATAATGGACCAGATACGTAGAGCATGGCCTCGGATTGTTTGGGATTGAGTTGACTCATAACGTGACCTGTAAGACAAAAGCAAGAAAAAAGAGGGTGGTGCCGATATGACAAAGATAAATAAACGCAGTGCGCATCATCAAAACTCGTATCGTTGCGATGTTTTAATAATCTTTATTATAAGAATAATAGAAGTTAAGGTTTGATGATGGAATATCATAAAAATCTGGTGGGTTATTATAAAGCAAAAACGTTCACTTTGGGGGAGGACTTGGGTGATGAAAAATGGGTGTTTGGATACTTGATTTTTGCTAAATAGCATGGCAGTGTTCATTTGTAGCCAAAAACATGGATTTGGAGTTAATATAAGTCAACGTATATATCATAACTTATAGTAGAAAAAACACATTTTTTTTACACAGAAAGTGACCGTTCAATACAGTTAAAAACTAGCTTTTAGGCACTGAAATGCGTATAGTACGTAAATAATTTATGCCAGTTGTCACGTCATTATTGACCACGTGTAATGAGCTATTAAATCAATTAAGTAAGCAGTCAGATATGATATTGATTTAATACGTTGATCTTACGTTGTTAGAAGATGCGTTGGGCGACCAGCCTTTATCCGTGCGCATACCGGAGTCTCTGCAGTTGGTCATGTCTAACATCGTCGTCAATAAGCTTGATAATTGGTTGTTACTAGCAAAATACCTAACATGTGACTCAATGACAGTTACTTAAACACAGTGACAGTTGCTTAAGTACAGCTACTCTGTGTTTTCGTCTGCGTTATACCTGTCGCAACACGGTCTAAATGGGTCAGTGCTTGCGCTGTGTCTAACACTCGATTGGGTGAGGAGCACGTATTATCATGTCTGCTTTTAATTGGTCAGCCATTGCTTTTATCTTAGCCGCCATTGGGCTAGTTGTCTTTATGCTGGTTGTACCGCGCTTACTTGGCGGTCGCTCTCAAGGCTCACAAAAGGAAGAAGTATTTGAAGCGGGTGTTGTCGGATCTGGCAACGCCCGTATTCGTTTGTCTGCCAAATTTTATTTGGTTGCAATTTTCTTTGTGATTTTTGATCTAGAGGCACTGTATCTCTACGCTTATGCTGTGTCGGTACGAGAGGCTGGCTGGCTTGGCTTTGCCGCTGCTGGTACGTTCATTACTATTCTGATTATCGGTTTGATTTATGAGCTAAGCTTAGGTGCGATGAACTGGGCACCTGCTGACAAGCTACGCAAAAAAGCACGCTTATATGCAGCGCCTGCAGGCTTTAATTTGGCAGACATCACCAAGTTCGATGGTGCGCATGAGCTAATGGTCGATCCTACTGGTAAAGTGCCAGCGCAGTCATCCGGTCAAATCAATGTCTCAAACAATATTGAGACCAATCGTCGTCATCTACAAAACATCGATCATATCAATACCACGGGTAACGTTACTTCTGTGGATTTTGCGACGTCTGCTCAGCAGGAAAAAACTGAACGTTAATACCAGTTGATGCTCAGCTTATAGCGTTTGCAAAACGAGTAGTAAAGCATGAAGACGTCAGTCTGTTTGTATTGATGATCGCTGATGATTAGCCACTTATTAATAAAATTATGGTGATGGTACGAGCAAGATGATTGCCACGCTAAGCCTAATATAAAGGTTGTATGTTATGAAATACACATTAACAAAAGCCAACCCCGATGCAGATACCTATCCTGCACAGACCAGCCAAACGGTCAACGATCCTATCGAAGATGAAGTTAATAAAAATGTCTTTATGGGTCGTCTCGAAGATCTCGTTCATTCAACAGCAAACTGGGGACGCAAGAATTCACTTTGGCCATTTAACTTTGGTACTTCCTGCTGTTACGTCGAATATGCTACTACCTTAACCGCCGTTCATGATTTGTCACGTTTTGGGGCAGAGGTTATCCGTGCCTCGCCTCGTCAGGCCGATGTCATGATCGTCGCTGGTACTTGCTTCGTCAAAATGGCGCCTGTTATTCAGCGTCTTTATGAGCAAATGCTTGAGCCGAAATGGGTGATCTCTATGGGTGCCTGTGCTAATTCGGGCGGTATGTATGATATCTATTCTGTCGTACAAGGCGTGGATAAGATTATCCCTGTCGATGTGTATGTACCAGGTTGCCCGCCGCGTCCAGAAGCGCTTATACAGGGTTTGATGTTGTTACAAGAGTCTATTACTAAAGAACGTCGTCCATTAGGTGTTCATGTCAACGAGCAGGGCGTCTACCAGCCGCAGATGACACCTGAGCGTGACCGTAAGCAGGCAGATCGTATCGCTGTCAAAAACTTGCGCAGCCCAGATAGCATCTAAACTTGTAGCAACAGTTTCAATATTTTATGCGCTTATCATAGTTCGGTTATGATCAACATAGTTCAGTTATGATTAATGAAGGAATACATCATTCATGGTCACGGTAGTCGAAAACATAGATCCTAAGATCAAGCCCGTCCCAGCAGTCATTACAGAGCTGGAGCAAAAGTATGCTGGTAAATTTGTCGTGCAGCAGACTGTGGATGAGATTCCAACGGTTTGGGTGGCGCGTGCTGATTTATTAGATATTCTCTTATTCTTGCGCAAACTGCCTAAGCCTTATGTCATGCTATTTGACTTGTCTGCGATAGATGAGCGTTTACGCCAGCATCGCGCAGGATTGCCAGATAGTGATTTCACAGTGTTTTATCATTTGATGTCGCTTGAGCGCAACAGCGATGTACGTATCAAGGTCGCGCTGAGCGAAGATGATGTCAATGTACCGAGCGCTACCAATATTTGGCCAAATGCCAACTGGTATGAGCGCGAAGTGTGGGACATGTTTGGTATTGTCTTTACAGGTCATCCGCATTTGACTCGTATCTTATTACCAAAATACTGGGAAGGTCATCCACTGCGGAAAGAGTATCATGCGCGTGCGACTGAATTTACTCCGTACTTTTTGAACACGGCCAAACAGCAATACGAACAAGAAAATCTACGTTTTGTCCCAGAGGAATGGGGTATGAAGCGTTCAGGTCGTGATGAGGACTTTATGTTCTTGAACATCGGTCCTAACCACCCTTCTGCTCACGGTGCGTTCCGTTTGGTGCTACAGCTCGACGGTGAAGAAGTTGTCGATTGTATCCCTGATATCGGCTATCACCATCGCGGCGCCGAAAAGATGGCTGAGCGTCAGACTTGGCACTCATTTATTCCATACACCGACCGTATTGATTATCTTGGTGGTGTGATGAATGAGCTACCGTATATCATGTCGGTCGAAAAACTGGCAGGTATCAAAGTACCGCCACGAGCTGAAACCATCCGTGTGATGATGAGCGAGTTTTTCCGTATTACCAATAATTTGCTATTTGTTGGTACGTTCATTCAGGATGCGGGTGGTATGACCCCTGTGTTCTATATGTTTACCGATCGCCAAAAAGCCTATGATGTTATCGAAGCCGTGACTGGTTATCGTATGCATCCGGCTTGGTTCCGTATCGGTGGTACCGCTGCTGACCTGCCACGCGGCTGGCAGCGTTTGGTTCGTGAGTTTTTAGAGTGGATGCCAAAACGCTTGGACGAGTATGTCAAAGCAGCATTACAAAACAGTGTGCTCAAAGGCCGTACTCAAGGAGTTGCTCAGTATAATGCTAAGCAAGCGCTTGCTTGGGGTGTGACAGGTGCAGGTCTGCGCGCGACAGGCGTTGACTTTGATTTGCGTAAAGCACGTCCATATATGGGCTATGAGAATTACGATTTTGAAGTGCCAGTTGGTTACAACGGCGATGCGTATGATCGCTGTATGGTAAAAGTTGAAGAAATGCGCCAGTCGTTACGTATTATTCGTCAATGTATGGACAATATGCCACAAGGCCCTTATAAGGCCGACCATCCATTAGCTGTGCCACCACCAAAAGACCGTACACTCAATGATATCGAAACGCTTATTAATCACTTTATCTCAGTATCTTGGGGTCCTGTGATGCCAGCGGGCGAATGTACGACGATCGTTGAGGCGACCAAAGGTCTGAACAGTTATTACATTACCTCAGACAAGGCCACGATGAGCTATCGTACGCGTATTCGCACGCCAACATTTGCACACATACAACAGATGCCGTCGGTCATTAACGGATCGCTAGTTTCTGATGCCATTATGTATTTGGCATCGATTGATATTGTGATGGCGGACTGTGATCGTTAGAACCGCTGTTTCACCAGTATTTGTTCATCAATATATTATTGCCTGATGGCACACCAAAATGCTGTCACTCGTCAATGTAACCACAGTTATAATCAGACTGATATTGTCTAGTGATAGAGCAGGATGAGTGAGGAAAGATAGAAGATTATGAAAATTGTTTCCGACAAAATGCCAAAAGTAGATGTAGAAAGTATCCTTACCACTGAGGAAATCGCTGCCATTCACGAGTTTATGCATCATTATCCACAGGCGCGTGCTGCCTCGCTAGATGCGCTCAAAATAGTGCAAAAGCGTAACGGCTGGGTTGATGACGCGCAAGCAAATGCCATTGCCAATATTTTAGATATTCCAATGTCAGATATGGATGGGGTTGCGACCTTCTTTAACCGTATATATCGTCAGCCTGTCGGTCGTCATGTGATCCTTATATGTGATTCTGTGGCCTGTTATTTGACAGGTTACGAAGCGCTGTCAGCTGAGATTAGATCACAGCTGGGTATTGAGTATGGTCAGACCACTACTGACGGTCGTTTTACGCTGTTGCCAATTTGCTGCTTAGGTAACTGTGATAAGGGGCCAGCGGTATTGATTGATGAAGACACTTACGGACCTGTCCAACCATCCGAGGTCGCGCAATTATTGGAGCTATACGCATGAGTTTAACGATTTCAGAGCAGATTGCTCGTCGCGGTCAAGGACAGGCGCCAAGCCAGCTAAATGCACAGCGTGTTCCAATTTATGGTGATAAAGCAACCGCCACTAGTGAAACCAAGCCTTTGACGTGGCGTTTAGCACATCATGATGCGGTGCTTGATTTAGCCACGTATGAATCCCTAAAAGGTTTTACAGGTCTAAAAGAAGCGCTATCTAAATCGCCTAAAGACGTCGGTAATATGATTAAAGCGGCCAATGTTAGAGGTCGCGGCGGTGCAGGCTTTAATGCTGGTCTTAAGTGGTCGTTCATGTCACCGCCAGATGGTCTACCGCGCTATCTCATCTGTAATGCTGATGAAATGGAACCAGGCACCTTTAAAGATCGCTTATTAATGGAGCGTCTACCATTTCAGCTGATCGAAGGTATGCTGATTACTGCTCATGCGATTGGTGCTACTGACGGTTACATCTTTATCCGTGGTGAGTATATCTTGGCCGCTGAACGTTTGGTTGCTGCTATTGAAGAGTGTTTGGCTAATAACCTGATGGGCGATAACATTCTAGGCTCAGACTTTAGTTTTAACTTGCATGTACATACTGGTGCTGGTCGTTATATTTGCGGTGAAGAAACCGCACTGATTAATTGTCTAGAAGGTCGTCGTGCTAACCCACGTACTAAGCCGCCGTTTCCACAAATCTCTGGTGCATGGGGTCGTCCAACCGTCGTCAATAACGTTGAAACGCTTTGTAATATGCCAGCCATTTTAAACCATGGCGTCGAATGGTATCAGTCATTGTCCAAAATCAAAGGCAAAAGTGAAACGCCGGGTACCAAGCTGTTTGGCTGCTCAGGATTGGTTAACGATCCAGGCCTGTGGGAATTACCATTTGGTTATACAGCACGTGAAATCATCGAAGATTTAGCGGGTGGTATGAAAGAAGGTAAAACTCTTAAAGCATGGTTACCAGGCGGCGCATCGACTGACTTTTTGACCACAGAGCATTTGGATGTGGTGGTGGATTTTGACACTATTCAAAAAGCAGGTAGCCGTATGGGTACAGGCCTGATTATGGTCGTTGATGAGTCACAAGACATGGTACCACTACTGCGTAACCTTGAGATTTTCTTTCAGCGCGAGTCATGCGGTTGGTGTACACCGTGCCGTGATGGCCTACCATGGGGCGTGAAATTGCTTACTGCCATCAATGATGGTGAAGGGCAAGTGGGCGATGTCGAAAAACTAGAAGGTCTTACGCGTGATTTATGGATTGGTAAGACATTCTGTGCGCATGCCCCAGGTGCGATGGAGCCACTCATGAGTGCGATTAAATATTTCCGTCCAGAGTTTGATCAAAAAAACGCGCAGGCGGTTGGTGTCGATGTTATTGATGCGGCAGCCAACCAACAGCCAGTAGCGAAATAAGGAGAGCGGCATGGCAGTCATACATATTGATGGAACCACTGTCGAAGTAGATAGCGCAGATAACTTGCTACAAGCTTGCCTATCACTCGGCATTGATGTGCCGTATTTTTGTTATCATCCAGCCCTTGGCTCAGTAGGTTCGTGCCGTCAGTGCGCGGTCAAGCAATTTCAAAACAAAGAAGATATGGAAGCGGGTCGCGGTCGCTTAGTCATGTCATGTATGGTCGCTCCTGGCGATGACATGTACATCTCTGTGACTGACGATGAAGCCAAAGCATTCCGTAAGTCGATGGTTGAGCTACTGATGACCAACCATCCACACGACTGTCCAACCTGTGAAGAGGGCGGGCATTGTCATTTGCAAGACATGACCTATATGTCAGGTCATAGCCGTCGTCGCTATCGCTTTACCAAACGCACGCATCATAACCAAGAGCTTGGCCCGTTTATCGCGCATGAGATGAACCGTTGTATCGCGTGCTACCGCTGTGTACGTTTTTATAAAGACTACGCAGGTGGCGAAGACTTAGGTGTTTACGGTTCAAACAACCGTGTCTATTTTGGCCGTGACCAAGACGGTCAGTTCGAAAGCGAATTTTCAGGCAATTTGACAGAAGTTTGTCCAACTGGTGTGTTCACCGATAAGACTCACTCTGATCGTTATAACCGTAAATGGGACATGCAGTATGCGCCAAGCATCTGTCATGGTTGCTCAGCTGGTTGTAATATCTCACCAGGTGAGCGTTATGGTGAATTGCGCCGTATCGAAAATCGCTATAACGGTGAAGTAAACCGTTACTTCTTATGTGACCGTGGTCGTTTTGGTTATGGCTATGTCAATCGTGATGATCGCCCAACCCAAGCGCTTGAGCGTATCAACGATAAGCATGTCAAAATTAATATCGACTACGCACTTGATGAAACCATCAAGCGACTAAAAGACAAAAAAGTCATCGGTATCGGCTCACCACGTGCCAGCTTAGAGACCAACTTTGCGCTAAAAAATCTAGTTGGCTTTGATAACTTTTCAACAGGTTTGAACCATCAGCAGCAAGCATTGGTCAATAAATGTATTGAAGTATTAAGTACCGACGGTATTTATAATCCAAGCATGACCGACATTGAAACGCATGACGCAGTATTAGTATTAGGTGAAGACATCACACAAACTTCATCACGTGTCGCGCTGTCAGTACGTCAAGCGGCAAAAAATGAAGGCCTAAAAATGGCGGCGGCATTACAAACACAGCCGTGGCTTGCTGAACCAGTCAAGCGTATTGCACAAGATGCGCTAAGCCCTGTCTATGTCATCGATGTGACGCAAACCAAGCTAGAAGATATCAGTAAGGTAAGTGTGGTAGCAACACCTGAAGATATCATTCAACTTGGCTTCAAAGTCGCTGATGAAATTGCCAACTTCACTGATGACTTAGTAGAAATAATGGATCCACAATCGTCTGAGCAAGGTGTCGATACTGATGTCAGTACTGAGGCTGATGGTATGCAAGCGTTGGCTCAACAAATCGCTTATGACTTGATTCAAGCAGATAAGCCATTGGTTGTTTCAGGTAGCAGCTTATCTTCTACCGCTTTGATAGAAGCAGCGGCGCAAATTACCCAAGCATTAACCCAAAAACGTGCGGCAATCAAAGCCACGGAGCAACAGCAAGTTGACGCACATAATGCCAAAGTAAATGCAGCTCAAGCACAAGCTGCTGATGACCAACCTGAAGAAGATAAAGACTTATCTGCTAAACCAAACAAACCTGAAACAGGCGTAAATACAGAAGCGCAGGATGATGTAGAGCGTGAGCCTGCTGAAAACCTTGAGCTGAAAGAAGTAAATACTAAATATCAAGCACAAGCAGGTATCTATCTAACGGTTCCTGATGCCAATAGCATTGGCGTTTGTATGCTTGGGGGTCAGTCAGTTGAAGAACTGCTAGCCACTGATTACGATGTGGTTGTGGTGGCAGAAAACCAGCTAACAGATGCGATTGATGCCAATAAATTGACGCAGCTATTGACGGATAAAACAGTCATTGCATTAGATCATCAACTGCTTGATTGGCACAAAGATGTTGATATCGTATTGCCAGCCGCAAGCTTTGCAGAAGCAGATGGCACACTGATATCTGCTGAAGGTCGTGCACAGCGTTTCTTCCAAGTTTATGATAATGAATACTACCATCCGATGAGCAGCATCAAAGAAGGTTGGCGCTGGATACATGCGGTGCATAGCAGCATCGAGAGTCGTGATGTCGATTGGACACAGCTCGATGATGTAATTAATGCTTTGATTGCAACGCATCCTAAGCTTGCCGGCATTAAAGGCGCTGCCCCTGAAGCGGACTATCGTATAACTGGTCTGAAAGTTGCGCGCCAGCCGCGTCGTTATTCAGGGCGTACCGCTATGCGTGCACCAATTTCGGTACACGAGCCAATGCAGCCAAAAGATTTGGACACCGGTCTAACTTTCTCAATGGAAGGTTATAGCGGTAAAGAAACACCAAGCTCAATGATTCCTTTTGCTAATGCAGCAGGTTGGAACTCACCGCAAGCATGGAACAAATACCAAGACAAAGTTGGCGGTCATCTGAAAAATGGTGATCCAGGTGTGCGCTTATTTGATCAGTTAGAGCGCCTAGCCACTCGTCAATATGTTGCGCCAGAGGCCATGTCTGTAAATACCACTGATTTACAACAAGGCCAAGCTAAACTGGTACCGATTCACAATATTTATGCCAGCTCAATGATGGCCTCGCGTAGTCCAATCGTCGCAGAGCAACTACCAGTTGCAGCATGGCGTATCGGTATAGATGATGCCAAAGACTGGAATATCGCTGCTGGTGATTATCTAGCGATTGAAATCGATAAGCAACAAATTACTTTGCCAGTACAGCTCGTCGGTTATTTAGCAGAAGGTTGTATTGGTTATCCAGTTGGACAAGTCAGTATCATTCACCCATCGATGCCAGCGTCGGTACGTAAAGTGGATGCACCAGTAACGATGATGGGTAGCATGGCTAACGATATGATGAACAACAATGACGCTGCACAAATGAACGCAGCGCCGACCACCACACAGGAGGTGTAATATGCAAGTTACCCGTATTATCCCTGATGTGCCAAGCTTTTTGGCTAATATCATGAGCTTTGATGCCTGGTCTATTTTGTTTTTGGTGGGTCAATCCTTAGCCATTTTTTTGGTCGTGGTATTGGTTGCCGCAATTATGATCGTTTATGAGCGCCGCATGCTGGCCTTATGGCAAGATCGCTACGGTCCTAACCGTGTTGGGCCTTTTGGTTCGTTGCAGCTTATTGCAGATATGCTCAAGATCTTCTTTAAAGAAGATTGGACACCAAAATTTACCGATAAGTTCATGTTTACGTTGGCACCTGCGGTCGCTATGTTTACTGCATTGGCTTCGTTCGCCATTATTCCTATCTCGCCAACGCTAGGCGTGGTCGACTGGGATATTGGCATTTTGTTTTTCTTCGCCATGGCTGGTATTGCCGTCTATGCCGTAATGTTCGGTGGTTGGGCCTCTGCAAACAAATTCTCATTACTAGGTGGTTTACGCTCTGCTGCACAGACAATCAGTTATGAAGTGTTCTTAGGTTTGTCGTTGATGGGCGTTGTTGCACTAACAGGTTCATTTAACTTGCGCGCTATTGTTGAAGCGCAAGCGGATGGCTGGTATATCATTCCGCAGTTCTTTGGTTTTTTGACCTTTGTAGTGGCTGGTGTGGCCGTTACGCATAGACATCCATTTGACCAACCAGAAGCAGAGCAAGAGCTGGCCGAAGGCTATCATGTCGAATATTCTGGCATGAAGTTCGGTATGTTCTTCATTGGGGAATATGTCAACGTTGTCTTGATTTCTGCATTGATGACTTGCTTGTTTTTTGGTGGTTGGCTTGCACCTTTTAATTTAGATATTCCATTTATTCCACCAGCTTTTTGGTTCATGATTAAAACGCTGTTCTTTATGACCATGTTTGTTTTGGCTCGAGGCTCACTCATGCGTCCGCGTTATGATCAGGTGATGAACTTTGGCTGGAAAGTATGTTTGCCTGTAACCTTGATCAATTTGTTGATTACGGCTGCGGTCATTTTGATCTTTTCCCCAACGTTATAGTCATTACTAGTAGCCATCACTGATGAACTAGGGTAAAGCTGATAAGGATAATAATCCCATGTTTACTACCATAAAAAAGACCGTCATTGGTATATTTACCATTGTCCGCAGCATGTGGATGGTCAATAGTCATGCGCTCAGACCGCGTGACACCATCCTTTATCCTGAAGAGCCGGTACCTGTACCGCCGCGTTTTCGTGGACGTATTGTCCTAACGCGTGATCCTGATGGAGACGAGCGCTGTGTCGCTTGTAACTTATGTGCGGTGGCATGTCCGGTAGGGTGTATCTCATTACAAAAAGCCGAGCGTGAAGATGGACGCTGGTATCCAGAGTTTTTTCGTATTAACTTTTCACGCTGTATCTTTTGTGGATTGTGTGAAGAGGCATGTCCAACGACAGCCATTCAATTGACGCCTGACTTTGAGTTGGGTGAATATAAGCGTCAAGATTTGGTCTACGAAAAAGAGCATTTGCTTATTTCAGGACCAGGTAAATACCCTGATTATAACTATTATCGTGTGACAGGTATGGCGGTAGCAGAAAAACCAAAAGGTGCAGCACAAAACGAGTCTGCACCGATTGATCTAAGGAGCTTGCTACCATGATGAATATTTTGAACCATCCTGAACTGGCTGGGTTTTATTCGCTTGCAGCAGTGGCCGTATTTGCCAGTCTGCGCGTAGTAACTCAGGCCAATCCCGTGCATGCTATCTTATCGATGATTGTGTCATTGCTAGCAATCGCTGGAATATTCTTTGTATTAGGTGCGCCGTTTGCTGGCGCATTAGAGATTGTTGTTTATGCAGGTGCCATTATGGTGCTATTCGTCTTTGTGATTATGATGCTTAATTTGGGTATGAGTAATGATGAGCGTGAAGAGCGTTGGCTTGATGCAGGCACTTGGGCGATACCAACAGGATTGACGATAATTATTGCCGTCGTGCTCTATACGATGATTGGTCTCAACCATGATGAAGCTGTCATGATGGGTGGTACGACTATCTCTGCTAAAGCAGTCGGTACGGTACTGTTTACCAAATATATTATGTTGGTCGAAGTAGCAGCATTGCTATTATTAGCAGCCTTGGTTGCTGCTTATCATTTAGGCAAAGAGACGGTCGATGAAGAGATAATCGGCAACGACAGCCAAGGCTTTCAACCAAGCGTAGGCAGTATCAAGCAATACGACAATGATAATAATATTACACAGCATGATGCCGTAGAAATGGCTAAGCCTTATGAATATAAAGAAGTTGATCCGCATGACTATGTAGGTATGAAAGTAGGTGCGAACAAAGTTACGCGCAAGGAGTCAGACTAATGGTACTAGCAGCAAGCGTGGCACAAGATGTGTCAAACGTGCCGTTTGCCCACGAGGTGGCAGGCTTAGTACAGCCAGCCGCTGAGGCGCAAAATGTACTGGGTATGATACCCATGAGCCATGGACTGATTTTGGCAGGTATTTTATTTGCCATCGGTCTGTGCGGTGTCATGGTACGACGTAACTTCCTATTTATGCTAATGAGTCTTGAGATCATGATGAATGCGGCAGCATTGGCATTTGTAGTAGCAGGTAGTCGCTGGGTAGATCCAGACGGACAAATTATGTTTATCTTTATTTTGACCTTAGCAGCCGCTGAAGCGTCAATTGGTCTGGCAATATTATTGCGTTTTTATCATCAGCGTGGGCATCTCGATGTCGATAGCGCCAATGAGATGAAAGGATGATGTCATGAGTTTATTACCATTAACCTTTATATTTCCGCTCATTGGCTTTTTGATTTTAGCCTTTATGCGTGACAAATTATCAGAGCAGGTCGCAGCTATTGTTGGCGTAGGTAGCATGCTGCTATCAGCACTATGCACGCTAGTCGTTAGCTATACTTTTTTGACTACCAATCCAGCTGGAACGGTAGTAGAAGTTCCGCTGTGGACATGGTTCCAAGTGGGCGATTTTGCGCCACATTTTGGTTTGAGCTTTGATGGTTTGGCATTGACTATGACTGGTGTCATCACTGGGATTGGCTTTTTGATCCATTTGTTTGCCGCTTGGTACATGAAAGGCGATACTGGCTTTGCTCGTTTCTTTAGCTATATGAACTTGTTTGTGGCCAGTATGTTGTTACTGGTACTAGCAGATGACTTATTCTTGCTTTATCTCGGCTGGGAAGGCGTGGGTATCTGTTCTTACCTATTGATTGGTTATTATTACCATTACAGAGCCAACGGCCGTGCTGCGATGAAAGCTTTTACCGTTACGCGTGTCGGTGATGTGTTCTTGGCCTTCGGTTTGTTCTTATTATTCCGCGAATTCGGTACGCTCAATATTCAAGAGATTATTACGCGTGCGCCAGAAGTATTCGATATTAATAACCCAACGATGATGCTAACGACCATGATGTTGGTTGGCGGCGCGATGGGTAAATCTGCCCAGTTGCCCCTACATACATGGCTTGCTGATGCGATGGCAGGCCCAACTCCCGTATCGGCATTGATTCACGCAGCGACGATGGTGACGGCAGGGGTTTATCTGATTGCTCGTCTACATCCATTGTTTGAATTGACCCCGGGTATTTTGTTGTATTGGGTCGGCGGTGTAGGCGCGTTGACGTTAGTCGTTGCTGGGTTCTGTGCACTTGCGCAAACAGATATCAAACGTATTCTTGCTTATTCGACCATGAGTCAAATTGGTTATATGTTCCTAGCACTTGGCGTAGGCGCGTGGCAAGGGGCAATCTTCCATCTGATGACCCATGCTTTCTTTAAAGCATTGCTGTTCTTATCATCAGGTGCGGTCATCCTTGCGGTACATCATGAGCAAGACATCTTTAAGATGGGCGGTCTGCGCAAAAAGATACCATTGGTATTCTGGTGTTATATCGTCGGTGGCGGTGCACTTGCTGCAATACCTTGGGTTACTGTTGGTTTCTATTCTAAAGAAGCGATTCTTTGGGAAACTTATGCGACCGGACATTTAGTACTATTCTATATGGGTGTCTTTGGTGCCTTCTTAACCGCGATTTATACGTTCCGTATGATTTGGATTATCTTCTTCGGTGAAGAAAAAACCCATGCTCATAAGCTATCAGGGATGTCGTACTGGTTGCCTTTAACCGTATTGTTAGTGTTATCTACTGCTGTTGGTGCGTGGATTACGCCACCGTTAGAGGGCGTGTTGCCAGAGAGCGTTGGTCATTTATTAGAAGTTGCCGGTCAAGCGCATGCTAAGCACACCGCAGAGTATATCGCGATGGGTGCCATGGCCGCAGGTTTGATATTGGCTGCACTATTATATGTGGTTAATAAAGGTCGCTTGCTTACTAGCTTTAAGCGCTCACGTATTGGTGGGGCATTATATCACTGGTGCTACCATGGCCTAGGTTTTGACGCGCTATATGATGTACTTTTCGTAAAACCCTTTTTGTTCATCGGCCGCTTACTTAAAGCCGACCCTATTGATAAAACGTGGTTACTGTTACCTAAGCTGGCTTCAGCAGGTAATAAAGTATTGTCTGCGACGCAAACAGGGTCTCTTCGAGGTTATGCCACAAGCTTTGGCTTGGGTATGGCTGTATTGCTGGTGCTGGTAATGATGACGGTGGTGTAAAAGATGATTGAGTTACAACAAACGTGGATGCTACCAGCATTAATCGCAATTCCTTTTATTGCAGGTTTGCTATGTTGGGTGGTAGAACGATTTAATAAGCGTCTGCCGCGCTGGATTGCCTTGATCGGTATGACGTTGACCTTTGCTTTGTCATTACTACTTTGGCAGCAAGGTGACTTTAGTGGTATGAGTAAGCAAGTCATTGCGCCAGATGCTGCAGTGCCTTGGGTAGCAGAATTTAGTGTACCGTGGATACCTAGCTTTGGTATAAGCTTTCATTTAGCGTTAGATGGTTTGTCGCTGTTAATGGTGGCTTTGACAGGTTTGCTTGGTGTGGCAGCTGTTGCTTGCTCGTGGAATGAGATTCAGCGCCGTGTTGGTTTCTTCCATTTAAACCTGCTATGGAGTCTGGGCGGCGTCATCGGTGTTTTCTTAGCGATTGACCTATTCTTATTCTTCTTCTTTTGGGAGATGATGCTGGTTCCTATCTATTTCTTGATCGCCATTTGGGGTCATGATGTGGTAGGCAAAACCAAAGAATATGCCGCAACCAAGTTCTTTATCTATACCCAAGCGTCTGGGCTTATCATGCTCATCGGTATCTTGGTATTGGTCATTATCAGCTACGCCCAAAAAGGGGTGGTGAGCTTTAACTATAATGACTTGCTCGGTACGTCACTTGGCGGCTGGGAATATCCAATCATGCTGTGCTTCTTTATTGGTTTTGCAGTGAAGTTGCCAATCATTCCTTTCCATGGCTGGTTGCCAGATGCGCATGCGCAGGCACCAACGGCAGGTTCTGTGGATTTGGCAGGTGTACTGATTAAAACCGCTGCGTATGGTTTGATTCGTTTTGTGTTGCCACTATTTCCAGCAGCATCACAAGAGTTTGCGCCGATAGCGATTACCTTAGGTACGATTGGTATTTTTTACGGTGCATGGCTCGCGTTTATGCAGACAGATATGAAGCGTCTGCTCGCTTATACCAGTATCTCGCACATGGGTTTTGTGGTATTGGCAATCTATGCCGGAACATTACTCAGCTTACAAGGTCTGATGATTCAGATGCTTGCTCATGGCTTGAGTTCAGCTGCACTCTTCATCATGGCAGGACAGCTATATGAGCGTCTGCATACCCGTGATTTGACCTTGATGGGTGGTATGTGGGGACAGTTCCGTTACTACGCGCCGATATTGATGTTCTTTTGTGCCGCGCTACTAGGTATTCCAGGTACGGGTAACTTCATTGGCGAGTTCATGATTCTATTTGGCTCATTTGCTCAGTATCCAGTGTTTGTGGTTTTCGCGACATTCAGTTTGGTACTAGCAGGCCTTTATTCGCTAATTCTGATTCATCGCGCACTATTTGGTAAAAACAACATCGCAGCGTTGGCAGAGCGAGAGACTAAGTCACATGGCTTACCTGCACGTAAATTAAAAGATTTGGGCAAGCGGGAGCTGTCATTGCTACTGATGTTAGCTGCTGGTTTGGTATGGCTAGGACTGTATCCACAGCCATTCCTTGATACCTCAAGTCACGCGATGCAGTGGATCAATAACGCATATATATACAGTCAAGTGACACAAGTAGATGCGTCGCATCTGCTTGATGTAATGGAGGCACGTTAAGTCATGAATGATATTACGATGAATGATTTGATAGGATTGTTGCCTTACGCACCGATTATCGCCGTAGTGATTACGGTACTAACGGTTATGATCGCGATTACATTTAAACGCTCGCACATGGTCACTGGTACGATTACAGTGGCAGGCTTAAACGTCGGTTTGTTTACTCTCATCGGGCAGATGATCGGCGTGATTGAAAGCGGCTCTATCGCACCAAACGCTGAGCAGTTGTTTGTTATAGACAACTTTGCTCAGTTTAATATGGTAGTGATTTTTATCTGTGCCTTGGCTTGTTGTACACTGTCTTATGCGTATCTGGCCAACCTCAAAGATAATAAAGAAGAGCTATACTTGCTCATGTTGTTATCGACCATTGGCGCACTACTAATGGTAAGCGCGCAGCATATGGCCTCATTCTTTATGAGCCTAGAGATGCTGTCAGTACCGCTATATGGTTTGCTTGCTTATACTTATATGCGCAACCAGTCACTTGAGTCGGGTCTGAAGTACTTGGTATTGTCGGCGACTGCATCAGCGACGTTACTGATGGGTATGGCCTTTATTTATGCAGAAGTTGGCTCATTAGCATTTAAGCCAATCAGTATGGCATTGGGAAATATCTTTGAGTCGCCATTACTGATATTGGGCGCGGCAATGATGATGTTTGGTATCGCCTTTAAACTATCGGCTGCACCTTTCCATATGTGGACGCCTGATATTTATGAAGGTGCACCAGCGCCTATCGCTACCTTTTTAGCATCAGTATCAAAAGTGGCGATGATGGCACTGGCAGTACGTTTCTTAATCGATACTGCTTTGCTAGCACTACCATCAGTGCAAATGCTATTGATGGTGATGGCAACTTTATCTATCTTGGTAGGTAACTTATTGGCAGTACGTCAAACCAGTCTCAAGCGTCTACTCGGTTACTCATCTATTGCCCATATGGGTTACGTGATGATCGTGATTGTCAGTATTGGCTCAGCCGCTGATAGTATCTCTAGTATGTATATGGCAGTGTATGCCTTTACCTCTATCGGTGCCTTTGGTGTAGTGACATTGATGTCGAGTCCATATCGCTTATCTGGTGAAGCCGATGAGTTGACGCATTATCAAGGGTTGTTTTGGCGTCGTCCAGTATTGACCGCCGTCATGACTATCATGATGTTGTCATTGGCTGGTATTCCGTTGACGGCAGGCTTTATCACCAAACTATTTGCCATCTTAGCTGCTGTGCAAGGCACCAATTGGTTCTTGGCGGGGATGATTATCTTGGGTAGTGCGATTGGTCTATTCTACTACTTACGCGTTTTACTTACGCTGTTCAAACGTCCCAAGCAATTCATCGAGTTTGATGTGTCTGGACAATGGGGTATTCGTACTGGTGGTATCATGATCATTGCTGTGACGGCGATTATTCTATTCTTTGGTATCTTGCCAAATAGTATGATTGAGTGGGCAAGTTTGGCTCGAATTTGGTAATGTCGCTGAATTAATACGACAGATAAGTCGCTGTGACCTATCTGTTGTTACGGTTAAAAAACCAAGATGCGCCAGCTTTATGATAAGCTTGGCGCATCTTTTTTTTATGCTTACCTTGTTGGTACTTATCTTTTTTTGCCTATCAAAGGTATCTTATAAAAATACAGTTTCATAAAGTATAAGTGACGAATAATTATGAGTGATAATATTCAAACAGTAACGGTGCTCAGTAAAACCACATGGACGCCAAATCTATTTAGCTTTACCGTTAGCCGTCCCGACAGTTTTAAGTTTACCGCAGGGCAGTTTGTGCGTTTGGGCGTCAATCCCAGTCAATTGAAATATTATCAACAGACTGATGCAAGTGATGAAACTGCTGATACCGCATTGAATGAAGACGTTTTTCGCGCGTATTCGATTGTTTCTTCGCCCTTTGATGAGGTGATAGAGTTTTTCTCTATTGTGATTCCTGACGGTGCATTTACCTCGCAATTGCAGCACTTACAAGTAGGAGATGAGCTATTACTCAACACCATGCCATTTGGGTTTTTGACTTTGGCGCGTTACCAAAAACCATTGCCAAAAGACTTATGGCTGCTAGCAACAGGAACTGGCTTAGCACCGTTTTTGTCAATGCTACAAGATTTAAAGACATGGGAAGATTACGAGCACATCGTATTGGCCTATAGCGCACGCTCGCTCGATGAACTGGCTTACGTTGAGAAAATTGAGCGCCTACAAGAAGACTTCGGTACGCTGGTTGATAATCCAGCAAAGCTTATCTTTATACCAATTGTCACTCGTGAGCCTGTCGAAGGTACATTATCAGAGCGTCTGCCAAAGCTACTGCTAGAAGGCAGCTTACAAGAGCGCGCGGGAATCGCATTAGACATTGATACTACCCATGTCATGCTATGTGGTAATCCAGATATGGTAGAAGATACTAAAGAAGCGTTAAAAACATTAGGACTGGTAATGAATCGCCGCGGCGAGGGTAATATTGCCGTAGAGAACTACTGGTAGTTATTGGATTTAATAAAAAAGCGCTGTATCTATAAGACTTATAGATACAGCGCTTTTTTATGGGATAAAACATTGTCTTATGGGATAAGGCATTAGCAACTTACTCTTGGCTTGGTTCAGTCGCATCATCTACAGGATTGATAGGCCCTTGCATCAATTCAGGATCGTCATCATCACTGATGATATCTTCATTGCTGCTGGCAGCCAGTAAATCGCGATAGTTAATCTGAGCCTTTAAAACCATTTGCTCTTCTTCTAGCTCACCATAATTTATCTGCACTTTATGCAAGGTGCTTATGATTTTTTTATTATTTTTTAACCAACGATGGATATCAAGATAAATCACCTCATCTTTTGCACGAGCAATATTTACGTACGACAGAATAAAGCCTAAAGGGTCTTTTTTGAGCACACTGTGATAAAACCAAATCGCCAGTTTGATGCCTTGACGTTTCACGAAAGATTCACAGCGCAGATTTAGTATATCGGTATAAGTTTGCTGACCAAATACAAAACGTTGTACATTGCGATCGAGTTGAACGTGAACTAAGCTAAAGTTACTTGCTACCTCGGCATAGATACCGCCTGCATTGACAGTGCAGTACAAACGAAACCAGTCATCATGCATCTCGACACGTAGTTCTAAAATGGCTTTCACATTATCGGTGACAAACCTTTGTAGTGCATCATTAACGTAAGTCTGTGCTACTGGTAATGATAGTTCATCCTCGAACTTGTCCGTCGTCTTGTTATAGATATCTTTAACCGATTGGGCGATACGATCCCAACCACTGCCGAATGACTCGTCAAAACGATAGCCAATACTCTCGAAGAACTCATCAAAATTTTCTGAATTATTCACGTTATCAAAGTCACTCAAACTTATTATCCTTATAGGGCGCGTCATTTAATCGGTGACGTAAAAATGGCTAAACAGTATCTGCAGGCAATCGTTAATCCAAACGAAAGCAAATGCACTATAACTTCTAAATCTTTACGACCAACAGTAATTTTTATACTGGTAGCAAAAGCGAAAAAATCACCTTTAATACTAGTGCATCTATGTCTATTAAACTGCTTAACTAAGGCGATGCACAGTTCTGATTATGACAATGCACAATGCACAATGCACAATGCTAACCATTCAATTGTGTTAAGGCAGTATATAACAAATACAGTGGCTTCAAAATGAACACGTGCGTTTTATAGCAACTCATTTGGTATAGACAGTGTTTCGTTTGTCTTATAGGTTCTCAAATGCATATCTATTAATCAGCGGCTAAGGTTACCAATCCTGCATGGCAGATGTCAAAATGCCGCCGCAGTGTTGATACTGGCGACATAATTCTATGTCATGTTATGATAGCGCCAGTATAAATCTTGCTTATCGTTACAATACTGATTAAATGGTGCCTTGTATTGATATGCTCACAATCTGAGATCCATTGTGGCCTATATAAAAGACTCACAGAGTTATCATTTTTCAGCGCAAGCTCCTAAGCGCAATATCAGCTTGCCTGTCGCTATTATCATTGCGGTAGCTGTCCATGTGTTGATTATTTTCGGCATCGGCTTTTCCATGGGAAAAGACCCAGCTGCCATGATGCAAGACGTGGCAAAGGCGCTGACCGACAACATGCAGCCCAATGAAGATGCGCACTTTATTGCCAACGCTTCACAAGAGGGCGGTGGTACAATAGAAGAGCAGCTAAGACAAGAGAACAATCAGCTAAGTGCAATGTCTGCTGAGCAAATGAGTGAGACTCAAGACATCATCAACTTACAGCGCCAAGTTCGTCAGCAGCGCTACCAAGAAAGTTATCTACGTACGACGTTGAGCTGGCGTCAAGCCACGGTAGAGTCGGATAATGATAGCGAGCAAGCGCAAGATGATGCGATGGCGCAAGAAGAGCGACTACGTAAGCAGATTGCAACCTTAGAAGCTCAATTGTCTCAGCGTCAGCAGGTCTATGCAACCAAATCCAAAGTCGTGACGATGGATAGTAATTCGACCACGCGGGGTGCGGCAGCAGATTATATTAATACATTCCGCGAGCATGTCGAGCGAGTGGGCAACTTGCATTATCCTGTGCAAGCACGCGTTCAAGGTATCACGGGTGAGGTGCGGTTAATGGTGATCATCAGTAACGATGGCAATATCAAAGCCATTCGCTTGCTTGAAAGCTCGAACTCTACGATATTGGATGAAGCTGCTAAGCAGTCGGTACGACAAGCTGCACCCTTTGGTAAATTCACTGAAGATATGAGCGATATCGTCGAGCTGCGCTTGATACGTACGTACCGCTATAGTGATACGGTTGAAGTAACGTATTAAGGTTAACCTATACAAGTACTAAGAATAAATTTACTTAAAATAAAGTCAATGAAAATACAGCTGTTAAAAACAACGCACTATGTTTTATAAGTACAGATATCAAAACTCATAACACACCGCTATAAAATAAAGAGTCATTATGGAATTTTTAGGTTTTACCGTAGATGTCGCGACTTTAACGAGCAACGCTTTAGAGCTGGTCATTAAAGTCGCTTTAGCAATAATTATATTTATCGTTGGGCGTTGGCTTGCCAAAAAGGCAGTCTCTTTTTCTGATCGACTGATGACGCGTAGTCATTTGGATCAGACAGTTGCCAGCTTTTTAAGTCGGCTATTGTATGGCGTACTACTGGTTGTGGTGGTCTTAGCTGCACTTAGTAAAGTCGGCGTGCAGACTACCTCTGTCGTCGCGATCTTAGGTGGTGCTGCCGTTGCCATTGGTTTGTCACTGAAAGATCAGCTATCGAATTTTGCTGCTGGTATTATGATTGTGACGTTTCGCCCGTTTGTACGCGGTGACTATGTGCAGATATTGGGTCACACAGGGACGGTAAGTGAAATCAGCCTAGTTAATACGCATCTAACAACCACCACCAATCACGATATTATTATTCCAAACGGTGATATCACCACCAGTGCTACTGTCAATTATAGCTCGCTGCCCAATCGCCGTGTCGATATCACGCTTGGTATTGGTTATGACGCTGATATTAAAACAGCTAAAGATATTATGATTAAACTGGCTACTGATAATCCATTGTCATTCGCTGATCCAGCACCTATTGTTCGAGTTACTAACCTGGGTGACAATTCAGTCGACCTAACGCTCAATGTTTGGACCACAAATGACGATTGGTGGAGCATGCAGTGTGATTTGTTAGAGCAATTCAAATATGCCCTTGATGATAATAAAATTGATATTCCATTCCCGCAGCGCAGTGTACATGTTAAAGGATTGGATATGTTGATGGGCAATAAAGACCAGTCACCAGCGCCATTACCTTCTTTAGACAAAGATAATAATGCCTAAAATGCGCAGCTTGTGAGTTAACAGATCAAGTAAAACAAACAGCCTCAACAATCATAAATAAGGATTTGGCAGCGCAAGATTTTTTAGAATGGCAATCTCAAACGTTTCCATTTCATCTTGCTCAGCCTGTCCAAGCTCATGATCAAAACCCAATAGGTGTAGCACGCCATGTACCAGTAAATGGCTAATGTGCTGCGCCACGGTTTTGTCCTGTTCAGCCGCTTCACGTACCATCACTTCGTGACATATAATCAGCTCTCCAAGAGGCAACGTTGGCATCAGCTCAATGATAGTGGCAGGTAGTTCACTTGGATAAGACAAAATATTAGTCGCATAGTCCTTACCACGTGCTTCTAAATTTAATGCACGACCTTCGACTTCATCAGTAATATATATATCCAATGTTTTGGACTTTTCTTGCCATTGCTCAGAATCAATATCTGCAAAATAGGGTAGGGTCAGACCATTATTAATACGATTATCTATATAATCTAAAGTCGCCATCATGACTGACAGCAGACGCTCACGATTATAAAAAGTATCTAAGATCTCATCATTAATACTATCGGTCGCACTGATATCAAGTGCTGCTAAGTTGGCATAGTTGCTAGCGATCTTGTCATCAATATTGATGTTGTCAGGTTGGCTCATGTTGTTGTCCTTTTTATTATAAATAAATACGTTTTTCAGGTTGCATCGTTTGGGTTACTTACCAGCTTTTTTTGCCATATGAGTAGCTTAATAACTGGCTATTTCATTGCTAAGTTCTTGGCTAATATATAAAGGCTACTATAGCTAAGTTGCTGGTAGGCTACTAGTAGTGAAAGAGCTAAATCCAACAAACTATTGGTAAGAAAAAACCGGACTACTGTTAGTAATCCGGTTTTCTTATACAAGATAAGTGCTTATAGCGAATGTCTGTAATCCAGTTGTTAGCTGGATTATTACAAACTGGCTGCTGCATTAGCGACTGCTTGCTTACGCTCTTGTTCTTTCATGCGTTCAAACTTACGTTTTTCTTGTAGTGCCAGTTGTTCTTCATCAAACACATCATAGGCTTCGACAATTTGTTGTACCAACTGATGTCGCACCACATCTTTTGAGTCAAACTTTGTGATATGAATCTCTTCAATTCCACTCAAGATATCCATCGCCTGAGCCAAGCCTGATTTATGACCACGTGGCAAATCAACCTGAGTAATATCACCAGTGATGACCGCACGTGAGCCAAAGCCCAAGCGTGTCAAAAACATTTTCATCTGTTCAGGCGTGGTGTTCTGTGCTTCATCTAAAATGACAAATGAGTTATTCAAAGTACGACCACGCATATAAGCAAGTGGCGCGATTTCAATAATCTGACGCTCAATCATTTTACCCACTTTTTCAAAGCCGATCATCTCATAGAGTGCGTCATATAATGGGCGTAAGTATGGGTCAATTTTCTGAGTCAAATCACCTGGTAAGAAGCCTAGCTTTTCGCCAGCTTCTACCGCTGGACGTACCAGCAAAATACGTTCAATCTCATTACGTTCAAGCATATCCACGGCGCAAGCTACCGCTAGATAGGTTTTACCCGTACCAGCAGGCCCAATACCAAATGATACATCAGAGCTTAGGACGTTTCTTACGTAGCGCTGTTGGTTGCCACCGCGTGGAACGATGCGACCCTTGCGCGTACGCAAACTGATGGGCGTAAACTCGCTAGCCTCATCCAAGTCTTCATCGTATTCCATATCATCATGACCTTCTTGCTCATCTTCTTCGATGTCTTCATCACGAGAGATACTAGATTGGATGATGAGATGCAGTTCCTCTGCACTGATGTCTTTGGTGTTCTGGGCTTCATCTACCATTTTGTAGATGATACGTTCACCGCGTTCGACATTAGTCACATCGCCACTCAGGCAAAAATCGCCGTGGCGCTGCATGATTTTAATATCGAGACGTTCTTGGATGTATTTCATGTGGTTGTTGTATTCACCAAGCACGGTTTTTAGCTGTGCTGGAGTCAATGATTCAAACTTTATACGGCGGCTCATGGAATCAGTCAAGCGATTATCCTTTTATTGTGTACCCAACGCTATAGTTTGGTTTTAATGGCGTGACGGGTTGCAGAGATAAAATAGTTAGTGGCGTTACAGTGTTTTGGGTGTTGAAAAATTTTAGATAATAAAAATGACGGCGGTATTATTATTGTTTTTGTGGAAGGTAGTAAATGAAAGTAATAAAAGTCTTGCCTTCATTATGGTAGAGAATTTTTAAATTTCAAGCCATACATCTAGGTAGATGACACTGTTTTTGTATGCTGATTGCAACTGCTACAGCGACTTTCTGTAAATCGATTCAATGTTGCTAACAGTTCTATATAATTCATCGCTATCAGTTGTTTGATAATACTTTAATAAGATTAAGATTTTTAAGTTTTATGAATATAAACCTCGTTCTCGATGATGGTAAAGAAACGATTTGTCTACGGTTAAGGCCACGGCATAATAGACAATTTGTGGTAATCTATGGGCTATACCATGGTTTGCTGCAATCCATCTAATAACTGCAGTAACATGATAAAAATTATAAAATAAAATCAGTGGCAAGCGGTTATCTATCACTAATCAAACGCTTGTCTAAAAAATTATAATAGGAAAATAAAAATGCAAGATACTGATTCACATTTATCCAATTCTGACAACATATCTAAAAAGAAAGAAGCAATCACCGATCAGCAAGTGCTTATCGCAGGTGGTGGTCATGTTGGTTTATCTTTTGCATTGCTATTGGCTCACCACGGTATAGCAAGTACCTTATTAGAAAAAAACAGCTATCCAGCCATCAGTCCAACGGATGATAGTACTCGCAGCCATTATTTAGACAGTCGCAATACCGCATTATCACGGCGTACGGTACAGATATATCAAGAGATTGGACTGTGGGATGAATTACAGAGCCATGCTTGTCGTATCGATACCGTACAGATTAGTGAGCAGGGTAGTTTTGGACGCGCGCAGCTGAATAAAGCAGAAGAGCGCGTTGAATCATTTGGACAGGTCATCGAAAACGCTTGGCTGGGTCGAAAGCTCTTATTAGCCGCGCAGCAAGAGCCATTAATCACCTTGATAGATAATGCCAATGTAACGACGGTCCAACAGCAGGCCGATAGTGTGACACTTAGTTTTAACTATAATGATGAATCAGAAAACGAGCAGCAGCTACAAGCTAGCGTATTAGTCGCTTGCGATGGGCGCGACTCTACAGTACGTCAACTGCTAGATATCAGTACGACCACGTATGACTATCAGCAAACGGCCATCGTCGGGGTAGTAGAGACAGATACGCCACATGAGCATGCAGCGATTGAGCGTTTTAGTCCAGCTGGCCCACTTGCTGTGCTACCGCTGACTGACCCAGAAGGTGATGGCAATAATGAATATCAAAACGGTTATAGACGCTCGGTCGTCTGGGTCTGTCCAAAGGGCGAAGAAACTAGGTATCTGGAAGACGACGACCATTTCTTGCAGACGTTACAGCAAGCGTTTGGGCAACGTGCTGGCAAGTTTGTCGCTGCTGGTCGCCGCGGCGCCTATCCATTGACCCGCGTACTAGCGGATAAGCAAGTAGAAGGGCGCTGCGTCATTATGGGTAATGCCGCTCACACTTTACATCCTGTCGCTGGTCAAGGCTTTAATCTTTGTATGCGAGATGCACATGTATTGGCACAAATGCTGAATACACAAGTGCTTAAAGGTGAAGATATCGGTGATGCTCAGTTATTAAAGCGTTATGAGAAAGCACGTCAGACCGACCAGAAACGAGTGATTCGATTCTGTGATGCGGTAGTACATGGTTTTACCCATCCTAATCCAGCGATTAAGCTGGCGCGAAACATGGCGTTGTTGGCCTTTGATAAGTTGCCAAATATTAAACCACTAGTCGCCACTTATGCGATGGGTCTAAAGTCATAGTGCTATAGCTAATCCTCTTTAAAAGAGTGACAGCGTTAACCTCGCTTGAAGTATTGCCTATACATCTGCACTCGGTTGCATTGTCTCTCTTTTAAACTGAATCAATTATATATAGTTAAGATTGATAATAATTATTCTAATATTGAGCAATATTGAGAGACACCTTATGAAAAACAACCATACGTTGATTATCGGTAGTGGTATCGTTGGGGCGACGCTTGCTCTAAAGCTGGCGCAAGATAAAATGCCAGTGACATTGATTGATGCCTGTCCTGCGCGTGATGAATCAGCTTGGCAAAACGTACTTAGCAAACGTGATGCACGTGTCTATGCCCTCAGTATGGCCAGCATTAATTTGTTGAAAGATGTTGGTGCGTGGCAACATATTGCCACATCCAATCGCAAAGCAGACTACTCACAAATGCAGGTATGGCAGCTAAATGGTATGGGTGAGTTATTGTTTGGCGAAAGTGAAGATATTGGCGGCGAGGATAATAGTAGCAAAAATCATGCACCTACATTATTAGGTAGTATGGTAGAGCCAGCTGTCATCGAGCACGCACTGTGGCAGCGTTTACATGAAGATGATGTCAGTGACTATCTAACCCTTATCGCTGGTCATAAAGTTGTCAATATGGATTGGCTGGGGGCGCAGCAAGGCTACCGTGTGACTTTAGACAGTGGCGAAGCGATTGATACGCGTCTATTAGTTGGCGCTGATGGGCGCGGCTCATTTGTACGTCAGCAAGCAGGAATTGGAGTAGATACGTTAGACTATAGTCAAACTGCCATCTGCTGTGCGATTCAGACCGAGAAGCCGCATCAGGCAACTGCACGTCAAGCCATGCTACCGACGGGTACACTAGCACTATTGCCATTAGCAGATATAACCGATGCTGATCAAGAAAACCCGCAGCATTGGCAGTCTATTGTATGGACATTGCCACGTAATCAAGCATTGGCGTTGATAGAGGAAGAAGATCGCTTTATCGCTGATAAGTTAGCAGCTGCCAGCAATTACGAGCTGGGTGCGATCAATCAGATTGAGTCTATCGCTAGTTTTCCATTATCGGCACAGCAAGCGAAAAGCTACGTGGCTGACAACTTAGTGCTCATCGGTGATGCTGCTCATGGCGTACATCCACTGGCGGGTCAAGGGCTGAACCTTGGTATGCTCGATGTGAAGGTGCTATGTGAGCAGCTGATGCATGACTTTGCCCGTAGTGGCAGTACGCTTTGGGGCAACAATCAAACGCTACGTCATTATGAGCGTTCGCGTCGCCCGCATAATAGCATGATGATGCATAGTTTTTCTGCGCTTAACTGGTTATTTGCAGGGTCGCTTGCTCAAATGCGTCCCGTGCAGCAGATACGTAATGAGGGCATGTACCGTGTTAGCAAAATCAAGCCGTTGATGCGTTTGTTTGCTAAGCAGGCGAGTGGGGTTTAAACAACTACCCCAACGCTGAGAAAAACACCATCAGCACTGGCGAGACAATATTAATTAAGAAGCCAAAGCTAATCGCTAGTGGCACGACTTTTAGACCACCTGACTGCTGGATGATAGGCAAGGTAAAGTCTAAACTGGTCGCGCCACCAAGCCCAACCGCAGCGGAAGGGTATTTGCGCATAAATACTGGAATAAAGATTAATGCAAAGAACTCACGTACTAAGTCGTTAAATAACGCGACACTGCCCCAAACCGCGCCATAAGCGTCGGTCATGACAATCGCTGAGAGCGAGTACCAACCAAACCCTGACGATAGTGCTAAGCCTTTTGTCCATGATACATCCGTAAATAGTAGCGCGAAAATAAGCCCGCCTGCCAATACTGCTAGCGTAAAGATGACACTCATCTCAACGCCGCGTTTATTGAGCAGCACTTCTTTTAACGTGATGCCCGAACCTTTTAAGCCTATACCGACCAGTAAAATCAAAATCATCAACATGACGGTCATAGAGTTTTCAGGCGGCATATAATCAGCAGGCAAGAAATAGCCAATCACCATCCCAATCACCACACAAACGACTTGTGCTAAGCTACCTCGAATGCTCACCTGATGTTCTTTAGATTTTACGCTTGGTTTTTTGGCATGCCATGGTCGCAGATGGTCAAACACCATAAGCGAAAACAATCCTGTGCCAATCGTCAGTATTGATAGGACAGTGACATATAGAACAATTTCACCAACCTGACTACCTAAGCCTTCTACCTGAGACAGCTCAATCCCGATCAATGCTAGGATGATAAATACTAAATATGACAAACCTTTGTCTGCCAGTTTTGTCATAGTAGGGTTAGAAGGAATGGCAAAGCCAATAAACATTGGCATTAATACCAGAACAAGGGTGACTAGGCTTTGCATGATGAAGGGCTCGCAGCGTTTTTTATAAGGCTTTTTTAAGAAGCTGAAGATTGTACCATATAAGGTTAGCAATACTGATATGAGCCACTGAGATTCATTGTAAATCATTGGTCGTTGTTGACTAAAATAGGAAAAGTTGGATGATTACAATGATGACAGTAAATACCTTTTTTAAACTATTTGAACGTTTTTGAGCATTCTGTAATTCTTTACCTTATAAACTTTTGTTGCTACATTAAAGTACTGAAAATATTTGGCTAGACTCATGTCGCTATATCAGTTTAAAACTCAGTTTCAAAATCAACTACGTCCGATAAGCAATACGCTGGTTGAGCAAAATGTTACCGCTAATCAAGTGACGGTATCCGCTGTTTTATTGAGCGTCGGCACTGCCTATATAATTGCTAAGCCAGCAGCTGAACAGCAGAGGTTGTGGCTGCTATTACCTTCATCATTGTTTGTACGGATGGCACTCAATGCCATCGACGGCATGATGGCGCGTGAGCATGGCCAAGCATCGACGCTGGGCGCAGTGCTCAATGAAATGGGTGATATTGTTGCTGATACGGCTCTCATTGCCAGTTTGGCTCCTCACGTTACTCAGCATGGCTTACAGATGAATTCTGAACGACAGACTGGCACGAGTAAGTCACTAACCACTCAGCGGCATATTAGTAGCATGGTGGCATTGAGTGTTGGTACCGAACTGCTCGGTATCGCTAGCAATACGATACTAGGGGTTAGGGCGAACCAAGGGCCTTTGGGCAAAAGTGACCGCGCGTTAGTGCTGGGTGTGCTTGGTGCTTTTATGGGGAGTAAGCTGCCGTTATCACTCTCTCATTTTAAAATCATACCGCTATTCATATTGACCGAAGCACTCCTACTCAAAACATGCTTAAATCGTATACGCTATATGGCAAACCTATATTTGATGCATCAGCCGCCAACACTTCGATCAGTAACGCGTAAGTCGAAAAACAACTCACTATCTATCAATACCGCTTCATTTCGTGATACTGCTTTACCAAATAATTCTAATGACAACGCTTACCCACTGGAGCTCAAAGAAATGCCAACCACCTCGGTTAATAATCAAAAAATAAAAGAACAGGCCAGTGTTAATTTGGAGCAGCCTTCACCCACAGTTATCAATAGTGAAATCATAAATGGTGAAAGTTGCTACAACGCTTATGATGGCACGGCTATTTATTATCGCTATTGGCTCACAATGCCATTAGTAGATATGCAAAAATCAACGATTAAAAAAGCCGCTCAGCCGTTACGCCAAGTGATTTTATTACATCGTGGCCATGAGCATTCGGGCCGATTAGCCGAGCTAGGACAGCAGTTTGCAGCAGCGGGCTATCAAGTGTTTGCATGGGATGCGCGCGGTAATGGTCGCTCAGGCGGTATCAAAGACCATGCCGAGAGCGTCACTGAACTAGAGAGAGATTTAGACGGATTTGTACAACTGGTCATCGGGCAAACTGGCATTGCTATCGAAGATACCCTAATCGTCGCCAGTAGTATCGGTGCGGTACTGGCGGCAGCATGGGTGCATGATTATGCGCCCAATATTCGCGGTATGATACTCGGTACGCCTGCGCTAAGCATTCGCTTGTACATGCCCTTTGCGATACCGTCACTAAAGGTGGCACGTACGCTGGGTCTGATGTCACGTGTCAGCAGTTATGTCAAAGCACAAGTGCTGACCCATGATAAAGACGCGCAGCAAGCCTACAATGCGGATCCATTGATATCGAACAGTATTTCGACTGACTTATTGATTGATACTCATGCCACAGGTCAGCGTTTGCTTGATGATGCAGGGGCTATCACTGTGCCGACGTTCGTACTGTGCGCAGGTAAGGATTACGTGGTCGATAAGCAGGCTGAACGCACGTTTTATGAAGCGATAAACACACCGACCAAACGCTGGAAACTATACCCAGACAGTTATCACGCAATCTTTCACGAAACCAATAAGGCAGATGTGTTTGCCGACTGCATAGATTTTGCTGAGCAGGTGTTTGCCGCGCCAGTACAAGCGCCTGATTTGAGTACCGCGCATTTGAATAGCGCCAGTAAAGACAAGGTAGACCGCTTAGCGATTAAGCCATTTAATCCGAGCTTTGCTATTACTCGTTTTGCGATGCAGAAATTCGGTCATGTCAGCGACGCGATTGCTACAGGGCTTGAGCATGGGTTTGATTCGGGCCACTCGCTTGATCATGTTTATTATAATCAGCCAAGTGGTCAAAATAAATTTGGACATGCAGTAGATAAGTTTTATTTAAACAATATCGGTTGGCAAGGTATTCGTATACGCCGCGCGCATATTCTGGAGCTGGCACGTTTAGCGCTCGCAGATATTAAAGACAAAAACCAAAATGCTACCAAACCATATCAACCAAAACTACTCGATATCGCCAGTGGCCATGGTTTTTATGCGTTTGACTTATTGACTGAGTTTACCGATTTGCATGCGGAGCTACGAGATTATGAGATGCATAATATCCAAGCACTGCAAGCGAAAGCCTCTAATTTAGCCATTACTAATCGAGTCACTGCCTGTCAAAAGGATGCGTTTGACGCAGCCAGTTATCAGCAAGTAGAGAAGACGAGCAGCAGTAAGGTCGATAAAGGTTTTGATATTGCCATCAGCTCAGGCGTGTTTGAACTGTTTTCTGATAATACGCTACCAGCGACGGCATTGGCAGGTATTTATGACAGCTTAAAAGCAAATGGTTATCTGATTTATACCAACCAACCGTGGCACCCTGAACAGGAGTTTATTAGTAAAACCTTAAACAACCATCGTGGTAGCAGTTGGGTAATGCGCTGTCGCTCACAAGCGGAAATGGATCAACTGGTTGAGCGTGCTGGCTTCAAAAAGGTTGCTATGCGTATCGATCGTTTTGGTATCTTTACCGTGTCATTAGCGATCAAAACCCCGCTAGCTAATGATGAGTCATAGATGAATAGTCGGCAGGTTAAACCCTACGAGCGTGTACAGCTCTTTTCTGGAGGCGGCTCACGTTTTGGCTATTATTTGGGCAGTTATGCGGCATTGGTCGAGCATGATTTGGCACCAGATATTATCGTGGGTACTTGCGGTGGCAGTTTGTCTGCTTATCTAGTACAGCTTGCATCTGATCCTAAGGACTTGCAGGCGCTGATGTGCAGCCGCGAGCTGTATTCAGTTATCAAAGCGATTCGCCATGTTACCCCTGATGAGGCCAACAGGTGTGCAAAAATGCGTTATATAACGCATGCGCTCAAACGTTTAGGTTTGTCATTATCCTATCAATCGTCCAAAGCTCAGCGGCATCGGCAAGCAGACAGCTATGCGCGACTCCTAGATGAGCTGCAACAATTGGCGATGTTCCGTATTGATGATGAGGGGCAATGGCTTGATGAGCTGGCTGGTGTCTCTATCAATAGGCATAATATCAATAGACATAATGACTTTAACGCGAATCACACAACGCCAGAGATAGCCATTATCGCGAGCCGCCTGTATTCAGCATCTGCGGATAGCGATTTATTGAATAATAACTTGGCTAATAGTAACTTGGCTAATAGCAGCCGGACTGATACGTCCGCCAATAATCACCATGTAAAGCTGCAAGAGTTATTATTTGCGCCACCGCTTTTGGCAGAGTATCTATCAGACCTGCCTACCGAGCGCATGACATCACCGACGCATAGCTTTGCCAATGAGCGGATACATCCCCCTGTTAAGCTTCTGACCCAATGGGATATTCAGTCAGTGGTTCGTGCCTCTATGGCGGATATGTATTATTTACCGCCTATCCATATTACAGAGCTTGGCTGGTGCTTGGGCGGGGTTATTAACCTTACACCTATTGAGCTGGCCTGTCAGTTGGCGAAAACGGTATTTGCAGAGACCAAGGATGGTTATGATGCATGGCTTGCGGCCCCTGCCATTAAACGGGTTTTTGGTTTTGACCCAAATGCGCGGTTGGCCGCAGTACATAGTTATCAATCGAAAGTGGCATTGTCCAAATCCACATCGTCAAAACCTGCACCGCCTCATTGGCTACCATTTGCCGATAATGCCCAGCAGCTGACGGGGAAAAATGTGCAAAAGCGGTTTAATCTACAGCAAATGACCGTCGAGCTGATACACGCTGACTATGGTGGGTTTGTGCAGCAAATGCAGGCGCAATGGCAGTATGGCCATCAGCGTACGGCCGATTACATACAGCAGCATAAATTATGACAACTCATGCAGAAGATACTACCCAAAACCACGCGCCGCATCTTATAGTTATAGGCGGTACAGGTGGGGTTGGTTTGGAACTGGCTGTGCATCATTTGCAGCTTGGCTGGCAGGTGAGTGTGGTTGGGCGGCGCATGACAAAGATAGAGCATCTTAACAGCCAGTATCCGACTATTCAGAGCTATGTTTGCGAGCTGACTGATGATACTCAAATAAAAAATTTACTAGAGAAATTATCGAGCACACGCTTTGATAGACTGGTTTATAGTGCGGGCAGCTATACCAATGAGCGTACGCATCAGTTGAATCAAGCAGACAGCGATAAGATGTTGGCGATTAATCTGCAAGCGTTTGAGCAGGTATTTAGCTGGGCCAGCACTCAGTTAAAGCAGCAAAGCCAGTCGCTTGCTGTTACTAAGAGCAAAGGCACCGATAATCTTAAGCCAAGCCTTATTTGCTTGGCATCCATTGCGGGTACGCTCGATTATCCTTATGCCAGTCTTTATGCCAAAAGTAAACGCGCGATGATAGCGACGGCCAGTGCTTATCGATTAGCGCTTGACCCTTATAATATTCAAGTGACCTGCATTGCTTCAGGTTATATCGATACCCAAGCGCTGCGTGATTTGAACGACGGTGATGCCAGTCATAAGCCATTTATTATGAGTACGCAAACAGCGGTAATAAATATCATGAAAGCGATTGACGATGATGTTGAGTTGGCCGTGTTTCCAAAATCGATGCGCTACATTACTCGCACGCTAAACCACTTACCTAAGCCATTACTCAACTGGATATTACGCAGTAAGCTAGATAAGCCTGCTTAACCAAGCATTGCTTTATCGTCAATTAATCAATCAATTTAAAAGTAATACAAGGCAAGCGAGTGTAGATGTATATCTAATACTGCAGACGAGGTTAACGCTGTAATAGTTATATAGCGAAGTAACTGTCATCAAAAACAGACTGCTCACCCAAATATCCAGTAGAACAAGGTAAATAACGGCACTCCAATTAGTAAGCTATCCACCCGATCTAATACGCCGCCATGTCCAGCCAGCATCGTGCCAGTATCTTTTACCCCATGTTGGCGTTTAAATGCTGATTCTAATAAATCCCCGGCAATACCGCTCACTGCCAAGCTGTAGGCTGCCAGTAAGCAAACCCACCAGCTAAAAGGCGTGAGCAATAATCCTAGAAACGAAGCCAATATAGCCGCACACAAACTGCCAAAAACAGCGCCTTCAATGCTTTTGTTTGGGCTAACGGTTGGGGCAAGTCCTCGTTTAAACCATTTCCGGCCTAGCAATCGTCCACATAGATATTGAGCAATATCGTTGAATTGACTGGCAAATAGTACAAACAGCAATACGCCATATTGCTCACGTTGCCATGTCAATTGCTGCAATGTGATAAGACTAATGATGAGTAAGATGAAGGCAGCACTCAGTAGCAGATCTAAGGAGTTGAGTCGCGTATAGTGCTGAGTCGGATTGAGAAAGGTTTTTGGTAGCAGGGGTGTACTTATCTGTAAGCCTTGCGCTTGGAGTTTATGAATGAGCGCGGCTTTACTATGCAAACACCATAAGCGTTTAATCTCGTAGCTGCCGCGTAGACCAATTAATATAAAAAATAAAATGAGTAGCCATTGATAGGGATATGCTTGCGAATAAGAGTCTTGCGTATCGTTTGTTAATTTTGCAATCACATAGCAAGTACAGAGCGCGGCTAACATCAACCACCACGAGCGGGCGATCAGGTAGATTTTTGGCAAGCGTCTGCGCAGACAAGGTACGGCAAGTACACTCCAAGCCAAGCTCACGGTTATCATCAGGGCAATCACAAACACAATATCAGAAGCCATACCGTGGACACTCAAAGAAGAGGTAATATTTTAAGTCTATCCATAATGATAGCTTAAATGCTTCTTTAACTATAGTATTAGAAGCTATAGTGTCGGATATCGCCCTTAATAGGTTTAGCTATTGTTTGTCGTAGGCTTAAATATGGTCAGTAACAAGTATTGATAGCCGCTCGTTTTCTGTGATGCGATTCATGGAACCAAGCGTAGCGTTTTTCCATGGCAAAATGATACTGGTTAAAGGCGTTTCAGCTAAGTTAGGATAATCCTCACGGTAATGCCCACCGCGACTCTCAAAACGCTGGTAAGCCGATTGAACAATCATCGTTGCTAACTTTAATTGCCTCGCCAATTGAAAAACGGCAATCTCACTTTTAGTAGTAGGGGCTTTACTGCTCATATCAGATAGCATGGTTTCAGTATGTTCGATTGACTCTTGCCACTGCTCAATTTGCCGCAATGCTTGCTCTAACTGTTTTGCACTACGTGTGATGCCCATATTGGCTGTCAAAAGAGCTTTCAATGCTATCGTTATCTCTGCAATACCTACGTCAGAATGAAGTGTTGTATCAGCCTTATAAGTTGGATACGATGACTGCTTGGAAGAGGGCAAGATGACAAATTGAGTGTTTTCTAGTGTCGGAAATTGCCAAATATCGGCAGCTAACTGATACATTTTATGATAGGCAGACGTATGCGCCTGAACCATTTTCTCTAAAGCTTCAGCTGTTTTCTCTAAGATTTCTAAATTCTTTAAGCGTTCCAATTTTGTTAAGTAACGAGGCAAATTAGCGGCGATGTTGCGACCAACTACCACACACTCCAACAATGAATTACTTGCCAAGCGATTGGCCCCATGCAACCCTGTATAAGCAACTTCGCCTGCTGCATATAGTCCTACGACGTCGGTTAAGCCATTGGCGCAAGTCACTACGCCACCACAACTATAGTGGGCGGTAGGAGCGACCGGAATAGGGTCTGTCGTCATATCGATACCGAGTGCTAGCAGTGTTTGATAAATCTGCGGGAAATGTGCTTGTATAAATGCGGCTGGTAAGTGACTGACATCAAGGTGTACGTAGCCAAGTCCGTTGTTATCAATCTGATTGGCTATTGCCCGAGCGACGATATCTCGTGGCGCCAACTCTGCGCGCTCATCAATCTCGAGCATAAAACGTTTGCCTGTCTGCGGACAATAGAGTCGCCCACCTTCACCGCGTAACGCTTCAGATATCAAAAAGCTGCTATCACCTAATGCCAGACCTGTTGGGTGAAACTGAATGAATTCTAAATTTGCTAAGCGGCAGCCTGCCTGCCATGCCATCATAACGCCATCACCGACACAGACATTAGGCGCGCTGGCACGTTTAAATAATTGACCTAAGCCACCACTAGCGAGTACGACAGCTGAACTATGAATGGTGAGTTGACGCTCATTGATATGATCAAAGACCAGCGCCCCTCGGCAATGTTTAATCTTGCTATCGTTCATGCTAAAAGAAGAGTTGCCAATCATAGGTGAAGTCAGTAACTCTAATGCTTCATGATAAGGCAAGATAGTGATATTGGTTGCAGTCTGTGCTTTGGTAGTTAAGGCATCCATCACGTGTCGACCCGTTGCATCCTCAGCGTGGGCGACTCGTCTACAGCCATGACCGCCTTCTTTGGTCAAGTGTAAATCACTGGTTTTTGAGTCTGAAAAATCAGGTGTATTATCATTTTCTTTAGTTAAAATTGTTTGAGTAAATGGCACGCCTTGCTCGCATAGCCATTGCACCGCTTGCTGTCCCGCACCTAAGATACGGTCAGTATTGTCAGCCGCACATAATCCTGCGCCAGCGATCAGCGTATCGCTAATATGGTCGGCAACTGAGTCAGTGTCATCCAAACTGGCTGCAATACCGCCCTGCGCATAATGACTTGAGCAAACCTCCAGAGCTGCTTTGCTCAGTACCATGATGCTTAGTGATTTTGGTAGTGATAGCGCAGTGCTTAAACCAGCCAGTCCTGCGCCAATAATAAGAACGTCAGTTTTTATAATATTACTCATATCATTGCTGCTCCTATTATTTACATAGCTAGTGGAGATGGAACAATCAACTGAATGCGACTGACTCATACTAGGCTGCCCCAACATTAGCGAACAGCGCACGATCTTTTACAATGTCGCCACTAGCGGCTACACGTTGTTTTTGTGCTTCAGCAAAATCGAGCATCCGTTGTAATGGTTTTTTGGCTGCAGTCGCCAGCTCAGGTGTCATTAGCACTTCACCGCTTTTATTGGTTAAGCATTGTTCAATACCCTTTAGACCATTCATTGCCATCCAAGGACAAAACGCACAGCTCTTACAGCTTGCACTCTCACCAGCAGTAGGTGCGGCCAAAAAGCACTTGTTTGGTGAGCGTTTTTGCATTTCGTGCAAGATACCTAAGTCAGTTGCGACAATAAAGGTATCGGCATCCATCTCATACGTTGATTGTAAAAGCTTGCTAGTCGAGCCGACCACATCAGCGAGTGCCACCACGCTATCAGGTGACTCTGGATGTACCAATACTTTAGCCTCTGGATGTTCCTCTTTTAGTTGCATCAATTCAGTGGCTTTGAATTCATTATGTACTAAACAAGAACCCTGCCAGAGCAGCATATCGGCGCCAGTCTCACGAGCGATGTATTTGCCCAAATGACGGTCAGGTCCCCAAATAATAGGTTCGCCTTGGGCCTGTAAGTGGCGAACAATATCGATACCGACAGATGAGGTGACAACCCAATCAGCTCTCGCTTTTACCGCGGCGCTAGTATTGGCGTAGACGACTACGGTACGCTCAGGATGAGCATCACAAAATGCTGAAAACTCGTCAGCAGGGCAGCCCAAGTCAAGCGAGCATTCTGCTTCCAAATCTGGCATGAGTACGGTCTTTTCCATGCTCAATATCTTTGCTGATTCACCCATAAAGCGCACACCAGCGACAACCAAAGTCTGCGCGCTATGAGCTTGTCCAAAACGTGCCATTTCCAGTGAGTCACCAACACAGCCGCCGGTTGCTAATGCCAAGTCTTGGATAAAAGGATCGACATAGTAGTGTGCTACCAGTACGGCATTATTCTCTTTAAGTAGCTTCTTAATATTTTCTTCGACCACGATGCGTTCAGTGCGAGGCAAGGCTGCTGGCATTTTAGCCTTGGCATATTCAATGTTCATCTGAGTGGCGATGCGATTGTCCGCCCTCATGATAGGTGCGTCGTAAGGATATTTTTTCATAATGGCAGCCTTTGTTGGTGCAATAACGATAAATGTGTGTACTAAAAAGTAGGTAATCAGACATAATAAATTTATAAGTTATCTTAATTATGCTCATTTTGAGTATAATTACAAGTGGTTTTTTATACTTAAAAAGTCAGAAGGTTAGGTTTTAGTGCCTGAAGTGACGTGTAGTTAAGTCATATTAGGCTTAAGAATGGTGCCAATTCATGCCTCTTAATCAATATTGGTTTTTCATACTTACAACCACAGACTATGATAGTTTTAGATTCAAGTTATACTAAGCGGTACCACAGCTATTGACCCTGATAGCTATTTATAGTTCAGAGAAAAAGGATAATCCCCAAAGCCATGACGTTGTCTTATTCACATGCGCACCAGCAAGGTAGCGGCACGACAGAAGTGGTCGCCGTATTGGTCGCTATCACAGACCATATCGCGCGCGTTCTAACCGTTGACCAAGGCAAGCTGTTGCCAAATGGGCCACTTATGCCGCTACATCGTTCGCTGCAAGCGGGCGTACGTCAATGGGTAGAAGAGCAGACGCAGCAACCGCTGGGATATCTGGAGCAGTTGTATACCTTTGTGGATACCAATAGGCGCAATATCGATGGCCATGCATTGGTGTATGTGAGTTATTTGGGTTTGGTGCAAGAGACGCAAACGCAGTCGCTCCAAAGCAAAGCACTATGGCGAGACTGGTATGATTACTTCCCGTGGGAAAATCATCTGAACGGTATGCCCAGTATTATTATGGACTTTATCGTGCCAGCGCTACTCGAATGGGCTAATACTGCCACCGACTCAATCGTTCAACAGCGCAGGCGTCAACGCATTGGCTTATGTTGGGGGCTGGACGAAGCGTTTTTGGCAGGTGATAAATCGACAGACAGTCAATCAGTCAAGGAACACGATAACGAAAGTAGAGAGTGGATTGCAGAGCATGTGTTACTGCGTTATGAGATGCTTTATGAAGCAGGTCTGATACCCGAAGCCCCTAATTATCCAGCTAACTATCAAGTCGTTGACTTGCCAAAGGACTGGTCGCAACGCATAGGTGTGCCCATGTATTACGATCACCGTCGCGTGATTGCTACTGCTATCTCAAGACTTCGCGCGAAGATTGAATATAGGCCGCTTATTTTTGGGTTGATGCCAGACGTCTTTACCCTATCACAGTTACAGCAGAGTGTTGAGGCGTTATCAGGCGTGCGATTGCACAAGCAAAATTTTCGTCGATTGCTCGATTCACAAAATCTAGTGATGGAGACAGGTGAGAGTAGCAGTGCTCAACGAGGTCGTCCTGCCAAGCTATATCGCTTCCGCCATGATATTGAGCTACAGAGTTTGTTGATGGATAGTAAGCTTCCTAAACGCAAATAACGATGAGCGTCCAATAATATCTCATACTCGAAAGTTGCTAGCAAAATAAGAAATATGTCATCTTCCCTTGCAGGGCTGATAACTTTGCGTTATATTTATGCTCATTTTGAGTTTAAATAACGAGCAGTTTCTATCAATATCATGCCTAGATAAGGGTCACAGATGACAACTGAAAAAGAGCCAGCATTGGATAACGTATTGCTTAAGCCATTGGTTGAGAACGCACTGATTGAAGACTTGGGTAGGCGTGGTGATGTAACGTCGCAAGCCACTATTCCAGCTGATATGCAAGCGCAGTTACAGATCAAGGCGCGGCAAGCAGGCGTGATATGTGGTATCAATTTGGCACGGTTGTCTTTTGCCTTGGTCGATGCACAAATTGAGTTTATTGCCCAAGTACAGGATGGCGAAACAGTAGAGGCTGGAGCAGTGCTAGCTACTGTAAAAGGTAACGCGCGTCACTTATTGACGGCAGAACGCACAGCACTGAACTTTATGACGCATCTCAGTGGTATTGCGACAGCGACCCGTAAAATTGTCGATAGTGTGGCGCAATATCCTGCGCAAATTACTTGTACGCGTAAGACTATTCCAGGCTTACGTATTGTACAAAAGTACGCCGTACGCTGCGGCGGCGGGCGCAATCATCGCTTGGGATTGGATGATGCGATTTTAATTAAAGACAACCACATTGCTATTGCTGGTGACATCAAAACGGCCATTCAGCAAGCACAGAAATTTGCTGGGCATCTGATTCCTATTGAAGTTGAAGTCGATACGCTAGAGCAATTAGAGCAGGCGCTCGATGCAGGTGTGAGTTTAGTGCTATTAGACAATATGTCCCCTGAAACATTGTCGCAAGCGGTTGCTATGTGTCAGGGTCGAGCAAAGACTGAAGCCTCAGGTGGTATCACGCCTGAAACGGTACAAGCAGCCGCAAGTACAGGGGTTGATTTTATCGCGATGGGCTATTTGACGCACAGTACGACAGCCTTGGATATTGGGCTAGATTTTAGTGCATAAGGACAGAGGTAATAAAGGCTAATAGTACTACAGCGCTCGATTTTATCGGAAGGATTATCACCAAGATAATAAAGCGGTAATTTATAATGACAGCTTATACTAAAAACCTGTTAGAGGCTTTTTCTACGCTGAAGGTCTACTAAGGTGATATATAGGCATAACGGCGCAAAGTTAATGATTTTATTAGCTTATCTGCCTATGTTACAATATAAGCTACAATGCTATTTTCAATCAGGTATTGTTTAGTCCGGTATTGGGTCATCGTTGCACTCGCACGATGACCTTATCTTTTTGCACAAGCGGTATTAATAAACAAGCGAGCGCTCAGTGAATACTGAAATCATTAAGATAATCTTGGCCTTTTTGGTATTGATTAATCCCTTTAGCGCCTTGACGTTATTTTTGGATTTGACCCGCGGTTATTCAATGAATAATCGACGCAAGGTTGCGCGTGTTGCCTGCTTGACGATTTTTATCACTATCAGCTTTTTTACTGTGGCAGGTGAGGTGTTACTAAACGCACTCGGTATTTCAATTGGTTCGTTTCAGCTGGCTGGTGGTATCCTAGTATTTCTAATTGCCCTTAATATGATGAATGGTGATGGCAATCCAGTTAAGCCCGATCAAGAAAATTTCGATGTCGATCACGTACAAGATTCGCCAGTTTCAATGGCAGCTGCCGTGGTTCCTTTGGCTATTCCAATGATGATTGGACCTGGTGGTATCTCCACAGTTATTATTTATTCTTCTCAAGTTTCTGGTGTTTTGCAGGTATCTGCTATATTGATAGCTGGATTATTTATCAGCTTATTTTGTTATTTAGCATTAATGGCGGCAGGTCGTATTAGCCGCTTATTAGGTGATACTGGCTTGAACATCATGAGCCGAATCATGGGTATGCTATTGGCAGCCGTTTCTATCGAAATTATTGTAGGTGCGATACGCACTTTATTTCCTAGTGTGGTATAACAGATTTTCTGTTCTAGGCCTCAACTCTCTGTTGCTTATGCCGCTATTTTGTTGTTAAAGCACATCAGCATAGTTTTGGAGTAGCTGGTCATTAAGATAAAGCTATTATCCTAACTTGTACTTATATTTGATTACTCATTATTTGAATTCTATACACGCTCTAGTGTCTATTTAAAAAAACCAAGTACATTTAGATGTATTTGGTTTTTTTATAA